>NZ_JBQCVA010000029.1:0-30409 GCF_051962715.1 Neisseria sp. P0008.S010 | reverse complement strand
GTTGCTTCTTTGGATTAGGTTTTCGTATTTCATTTGGAAATTGTAAATCTTCAGGATACTTTCGCAAGAGGTCTATTAATAAAATAGAGAACTTTGAGGACCGGGAAAACGTCATTTATGCAAGTTTAACAATATTCCACAAGGACATTTTGAGCCGCATTTGAAAGAATGAGAATGGCATTTAAAAAAGGGGCTGTACTAGATTAGCCCTAAATTCCACAACAAACCCGCAAGATTTTTAGCTGCTGGGACGGTGTGTCGAAGTTAAATCTAAATTCGCATTCTTTCAAGAATAGCGGGAAAGATTTGCGATCGATTCCGTTGTATTTACGTAAGACGCGTTTTGCCTGATTCCAAAAATTTTCAATGCCGTTACGGTCGGCAAATTCCTTGGAATGGTTGATGCGGTAATGGATAAAACCGCTCACATCCAACTTGTCGTAGCTGCTCAGGCTATCCGTGTAAACAATGCTGTCCGGCATAATTTTCTGTTTGATAAAGGCATCAAAGTATCAGACTTGGCATTATCTACGACAACGGTATAGACCCGTCCGTTGCGTTTCAGAATGCCGAAGACAACCACTTTTCCTGCCGCACCGCGACCACGTCTGCCTTTACGCCGTCCGCCAAAATAGCTTTCGTCCAACTCGACGGGGCCCTCAAAAACCTCATCGGCAGCCAAGGCAAGATAATGGCTGATGACCATACGGATTTTGTGGTAGAACAGGACTGCCGAATTGGGATAGATACCCAAAATATCGGCAGCAGAACGGGCGGTAACTTCGAGTACAAAAAACGGAGCAGTTCTTTCTGTACTTTTTTCTTTAATTTGCAGTGTGTTATCTTCATATTTTGAGGGTAACATATCTGCTAATCTAGTACAGCCCCTTAAAAAAAGTAAAATAAAGTTCTTTTTCTATTTTAAAACAATTAGTAAGGAAATATTCTCTCTACTTACTCTAGGAAAATCCCTAAAAATTCATCGCCGACAGATACGTTAGGTCTGTCGGCGATGTTGCTACTCACTGTTAAAATTTACCTTTAATACCAAAAGTAATTGTTCTACCCGGCCCGGGGGTGGGGACGTTGCTCATGGGGTCGAGGTAGTAGCGGTTGGTGAGGTTGTTCACGCCGAGGTTGATGCTGAGCCTGTTGCCGATGCGGTAGCGGGCGTAGGCATCCCAGATGGTGGAGGCGCGCCAGTGGTAGGCTTGGCCGGTGGTTTTGAGCAGGCGCCCCATGCCTTGTTCGATGAGCCGGTCGTGCTGTTTGCTATCACGGCGGCTGTGGTGGATGCCGCGGATGCCGAGCTCGAGTTTTTCGCCGAAGAGGCGCACGCCCAAGTCTAAGTTAATGGAGTATTTGGGCTGGATGGATTGGTAGAACCTGGTTGCGCCGATGCCGCCTTCGATGCAGGCGGGTACGCTGTTGTAGTACATATCGTAGGCGAAGGAGAGGTTTTCGTCGCAGGTTTGTTGTTTTAAACGGTAGGTGCCGCCGAGCGACATGAAGAAGCGGCCGAAATCGAGGCGGCTTTGCAGTTCGATGCCTTGGGTGATTTTGCGGTCGTATTGGATGAGATCTTTGTTGGCGGCGGTGTCGATGACGTTTTTGATGGTGTTGGAGAAATAAGTGAGGCGCACGTCGCCTTCGCGCAGCCTGCTCCACAGCGGGGCGAAGTTGTAGCTGTAGCCGATTTCCCAGTTGGTGCTGCGTTCGGGCTTGAGGTCGAACGAGGGCAGCATGGCTTCCAGATACACTGCGCCGAAGCTCATATTGGTGGCTTCGTAGATGCTGGGGAAGCGCGTCATCTGCGCCCAGCGCAGGTGCAGGCGGCTGTTGTCGGTGAGGTCGTAGCTGAGGGCGAGCATGGGCGACCAGGCCGAGCCGTTGAGGCGTTTTACCGGCGGGTAGTTGGCATCGCCCGTTATCGGGGTATGGATGTGGCGGGCTTCGTCGGGCAGGTCGGTGCTGGCCAGGTCGTTGCGGCGGGTGCGGTAGTCGGGCGAATTATCATCGTTGGCGTTTTCCTGATATTGGCTGGCTTCATAGCCGTAATCAAACGGATAGTTGTCGTCATTGGGATGATATTCGAAGCGGGCGCTGCGGCTCACGCGCAGGTAGCGGTAGTAGCTGCCCTGCCTGCCCTGCGGGTTGCTTACGCGCTGGTCGAACAGGCCGTTTTCAAAGGCGGGGCCGTGGAATTTGCGGTTGCCGTATTCTACGATTTTGGGGCGCACCGGGCGGTAGAGCACGGTGCGGCTTTCATCGAAAGCCTGGTATTGGCCGTTGCCGTCGATATAGCCGGTGTTGCCGTTTTGGTCGTGGCGCGACAGGCTCTCGTCGGGGAAGAAGCCGTAGCGCCGTTCGAAGTTGCGGTAGATGGTTTCGAAATTGCCTGGGTCGGCGTCGATTTCGGCTCTGGCGCGGCGGTAGGCCTCGATTTCTTCCTGCGTCATCAGTTGCAAATACGGCAGGGCAATGCCGCTGATGACGTTGCCGCCATCGGCATTTTGGGTAACGGAATAGGCGGGGTTGCGGCTGGCGCGGGCGCGGGCGAGCAGGTCGTCAAACGCCCAGAAGCGGTCGTAGCGGATGCCGCCTTCAATTTTCAGGCGTTCGGTCGGCCGCCAGTCGAAACTCAGTTGCGCGCCCCATTCTTTGCGCCGCCCTGAGCGCGGGCCGGTGAGCTTGGTGAGCGCGGTTACGGCATCCATCACGCCGAAGAAGTCTTGGTCGTTTTTCGCCACTTCGCTGCTTTCGTCCAGCTTTTCGTATTGGTGGTGGGCGGAGAGGGTGAGGCTGAATTGGTCGTTCAGGCGCATGCGGTTGCTGAGGTTGAAGCCGGTGCGGGTGGCTTTGGTGGTTTGCACCGCGCCGGAGAATACGGTGTTTGCGCCGTCGATAACGGGTGGATCGTTGGGCGGGGTGTTGCGGTCGTAGCCTTCGTCTATCAGCTCTTGGCAGCTGGCGATGCCGCGTGCGGGGTCGGGCTGGAGGTTGTGGCGGAAGCAGCGTGCCCAGGCATCGTATTTGTTGTCGCCGTACGGCACGGCCAAGTCGGGGCCGCCGCTTTGATGGCGGGTGCTGGTGGTGCGAACGCGCCAGATGTCGGCTTTGAGGTCAATCCAGCGGCTGCCTTCGGGCTGCCATTGGTAGCCGAGCTTGTAGGTGCGGCTGCGGATGTCGGAATCGATGCCTTGCACGGGGGCGATGTCGTAACGCTTGCGCTGCATATTGTATTGGCTGCCCAAGCCCAGCAGCAGGTTGTTGATGAAGGGGTTCATCTCGCCGAAGCGGATTTTGGTGTCCATGTAGTGCAGGTTGATTTGCTGGCCGTGCGGCAGATACCAGTTGTTTTTTATAAGCAGGCTGCGGCTGGAAACGTTGCTGTTGGGCACTTGTTCGCCGGGGCGGTAGAGGTCGGCCATGTCGGGAATCAGGGCGTCGGAGCGGTCGGCGCGCGGGTCTTCGCTGTCGTAAATAGCATTGTTCAGGTAGCCCGATGCGCCGCGTTTGCCGCTGAAGTAAGTGCCTTTGCGGCGGTCGCTGTAGGCAACGAGGCCGTCTGAAAGGTCGGTTTTGAAGGCGGCGGAAAACAAAAGGTTGCGGTCGTTTTTAAATTCGGCAAAGCGGCTGCTTTGGCGTGGTTTGTCGGCATCCGTGCCGTAGAAATTGAGCCCGGCGAAAGGCACGTTGCCGCCCAACGTGCCCGATGCGCCGTCGGCAGTGGGGTTGCCGGGCAGGGTGCGGTAGTCTTTGCCCAGATAGTCGTTCAGGTTTTGCAGCGGTTTGGCGGTGTTGTTGGAAAACTCGGTTTTCACTTCCACGCCCCAGCTTTTGCCTTCGGGGATGATGTCGGCAGGCTCGATGGTGCGGATGGATACCGCGCCGCCCACGCCGGACTTCACGCCGCGCGTCATGGCCGGGCCTTTTTCCACCGTGATGCTGCGGAACAGGGCGGGATCGACATAATTGCGGTCGGCGATGCCGTAGTTGTTCATCCACACGTCCACGGTCTGCTCGGTGCCGTCGATGGTAACGGGGATGCGACCTTTGCCGCTGATGCCGCGGATATTGGGCGTAATCGCGCTGCCGGCGTTGCGGGTGTTCATGTTGTACACGCCGTTTAAGCCTTTGAACACATCGCCGGCGGCATCCGTGCGGTAGCGTTCGAGGTATTCGCGGCCGGCGTAGACGCTGGAAACGTTTTTGCGGTACACGTCGTCCGCACCTTTTTGGTCGGCACTGCGTTTGCCGGTAACGGTGAGTGCTTCGATGTTGCTGCTTTCTATCACTTCCGAGGACGGGATATCCGCCGCATCGTCTGCATGGGCCGGTAGAGAGTTCAAGATGCCGATAAGACTGATGGCGAGGATTTTTGGCTGAAAGGGAAAGCTGTATTTGGCTTGGGACATTTCTGCGGCCTTTCTATTAAGCCTTAGTAATTAAGATATGAATTTTATTATGTTAATACAAATGATACTGCACATCAATTATTAAAAATCTCCAAGAACGAAATGCGAAATGCGGCTGATTCGGCAGTTTGTTTCCAATTATCCAAACAGTTGAAATTTTATGGTTCAATTTTTCTACTGCTGATATAAATTGATGCGAACGGCTTAAGATTTGTGAACTTATAGCGGTTCCCAACGCTATGTATCCGATTGCAAAAAGGCCGTCTGAAGATTTCAAATGCCGTTTCAGACGGCCTTCTCGTTGCCATGTCGGGGGCAAAGCGGCATAATTGCCCCTCTTTTGTCCCTATAACGCGCTATGTCCGATCAAGCCCCGTCTCCCGTTCCTTCCCGTATCCGAAAAACGAATGCTTTCGCGTCTTTTGTCTGGCTGGTGCCGCTGATTGCCTTTTTAGTGGGCGGATGGCTGCTGTTCGATCACATCCGCAACACAGGGCCGACAATTACGCTGCATATTGATAGCGCGGACGGCATCGAAGTCAATAACACGGTGGTTCGCGTATTGAGCGTGAATGTCGGCAAAGTAACCAATATCCGCCTGCGTGAAGACGGTAAGGGCGTAGAGCTGACGGCGCAACTCAATGCAGACGTGAAACATATGATGCGGAGCGACACGCAGTTTTGGGTGGTGAAACCGCGTATCGACAGCAACGGCATTTCCGGCCTGAACACACTGGTTTCCGGCTCGTATATTGCCTTTATGCCGGGTAAGGCAACAGAACCGAAAGATACATTCGATGTCGCCGACGTGCCGCCGATTTCCGCGCTGGCGCAGGACGGTTTGCGGCTGCAATTATCGGGTGCGAACAGCAAAATGCTGGAAACGGGCGCACCCGTCGTATATGAGAGCTTTCCCGTCGGACGGGTAGAAAGCGCGAAATTCGATCCGGAAAGCCGCCGCGTCAGCTACACCGTATTTATCGAACATCCGAACGACAGCTTAATCAACAGCAGCAGCCAATTCTGGCTGGACAGCGGCATCCGCATTCAGGCCGACGGCGGCGGTTTCCAGTTGGACAGCGCGCCGTTGGGGGCGTTGATTTCCGGTGCCATCACCTTCCGCACGCCCGACCGTACCGCACCTCCGGCCAAGGCGGAAGGGAAATTCGAGCTGTACGACAACCGCGCCGCAGTAGACCGGCTGCCGGGCGAACGCGCCATGTATTACACGGCCTTTTTCCGCCAATCGGTGCGCGGCCTGAATGCCGGTTCGCCGGTGGAATACAAAGGCGTGAAAGTGGGCAGCGTGGCCGACGTGCCTTATTTCGGCAGCGGCGACAGCCTGAAACTGTTTGAAAACGGCTGGATTCCGGTACGCCTGCGGATAGAGCCGCATTTAATCGAGCAAAACGGCGACCGCGAAAGCCGCGAATACTGGCAGAAGGCTTTTCAGACGGCCTTAAACGGCGGTCTGAACGCCACGTTGTCGAGCGACAACCTGCTGTTGGGCAGCAAAATGATCGAACTGACCGACGCACCTTCGGACGGCGAACGGCTGAAACCGATGGCCGAATACAACGGGCTGACGGTCATCGCCACACGCGGCGGCGGTTTCGACGATTTGCAGGCACAGCTGGGCAACCTGTTGGAAAAATTCAACAAACTGCCGTTGGATAAAACAGTGGGCGAACTGAACGGCAGCCTGGCCGAATTGAAATCCACGCTGAAGTCGGCCAACAGCCTGCTGGCCAAACCGCAAACTCAGGCCATCCCGGCAGAATTGAACAAAACACTGGCCGAACTGCGGCAAGCATTGCAAGGTATTTCGCCTTCCTCGCCGGTGTACCGCGACGTTCAGGAAACCCTGCGCAATATCGACCAAACCCTGCGCGACGCGCAACCCGTGCTCAACACGTTAAAAGAAAAACCGAACGCGCTGATTTTCAACCGTTCGGAGAAAGATCCGATACCCAAAGGCCGTTGATACGGTCGGAAAGACAGTCAGGCCGTCTGAAAACCTGTAGGAGGTTTTTCAGACGGCCTGATTTTTTCCCGCCGCCGTGCCCGCCGCAGCCATCTCAGCTTACGGCAGGTTTTAGTGTAATGAAGGTACGGCACGGCCGGCATGTGCGGACAGTCAGCCCATTGAATGAGGTCGTCTGAAACCCCCTTTTCCTCTCGGAAGAAGAGTTTTCAGACGGCCTTCAAGATGCTGAGCGTTTCGGGCTTAACCGATATGGTTGCCGATGATTTGCAGCATTTGCGCCAAAACTTTCGGGTTGGCGGCCACAATGTCGCCGCTTTCCAACCAACCCTGTTCGCCCATCATATCGGTAACCACCGCGCCTGCTTCCCTGGCAATCAGCGCGCCGGCGGCAATGTCCCAGGGCTTGAGGTTGAATTCGAAGAAACCGTCGAAACGGCCGCAGGCCAATGCGCACAAGTCCAGCGAAGCCGCACCTTCGCGCCGCGCACCGGCGGTTTGCGACAAAAAGTCTTTCAAAATGGCCAGATAAGTATCCGTCCGGCTTTGGTCTACTACGGGGAAACCCGTACCGATCAGGCATTGCGGCAGGTCGGTGCGGCCGGAAACGCGGATGCGGCGATCATTCAGCAGCGCGCCTTTACCTCGGGAGGCCATGTAAAGGTCGTTGCGTTCGGGCGCGTAAACCAAAGCTTCCTGCAATTTGCCGTTGTGCAGCAGTGCCATCGAGATGGCGTATTGCGGATGGCCGTGCAGATAGTTGGTGGTGCCGTCGAGCGGATCGATAATCCATTCGTAGGCGCCATTCGGATTGCCGTGGCTGCCGCTTTCTTCGGCGGTGATTTTGTGCTGGGGATAGGCTTCGAGCAGGGTTTCGATCAGGATGTTTTCCGACATGCGGTCGATATCGGAAACAAAATCGTTAAACGCTTTGCTGTCGGTTTTGATGTTGCCCAAGTCTTTGGAGGCGCGGATCATGAGGTCGCCCGCCTTGCGCGCGGCTTTGAAGGCGGTGTTTAAAATCGGGTTCATATAAATTCCTGTATAGAGAAATGAGGCGGGGAGGCCGTCTGAAAAAGGCTTTTTGTGCGGCTGACGCGTTTAACGATTGTTAAAGAACCGGACGCGCCGTAAAATGCGCGGTTTATCCGTCATGCAGGCGGAAAGTGCGCATTATACGCCTTTTCCCGCCTGTAAAACAGACAGGGCAGGAAACCATGAACACGCTTTTTTATATGCAGGAACAACGCCTGTACCGTTTTTCAGACGGCCGCAGCGAGCCGGTAACGTGTCAGGCGGTAGAGCAGTATATCGGCAACCTGAAACAGATACACCGCAAAAAAGAATGGAAAACCCAAGGCAGCGGCGCCGACTTTATGGGTATCCGGCAGGAAGGGCTGGATTTGTCGGACATCCATCCAAGCGATTCGGTCTGTACTGCCGACGGCCGGCTGGTGTACGGCGCAACATTGCAGGGCGGTGCGGCGATACAGGCCAAACCGATTAACGACTTGGCGCAGGCCGAAGGCCTCCTGCTGCGGCATACCGACTGCACGATATACGACATGGCTTACGATGCGGCACACGAACGCCTGGCATTGTCGCTGGCCGGCGATTGTTACGGCGACCGGCATCTGGCCGTCATGCCGCTTTCGGGCAACCGCTTTCAGTTTATTACCGAAGGCGAATGCCGCGACAGCAACCCCTGTTTCGATCCGAAAAACGGCAACATCCTTTATTACGACTCCTGCGGCCTGGCCTACACCGACCACGGCGCACTGAACAGCATCCGCTCCATCAACCGCCTGAACCTGTCCGACGGCGAACTCGAAACCGTATTGCACGACGAACAATACGACTTTTTCATGCCGCAGCCCGACCACGCGGGCAACCTCTACTGCATCCGCAAACCGCACCGCGAAGAAGTGCAAAAACAAGGCAACATACTGCGGGACATACTGCTGATACCGTTCAAACTGTTCAAAGCCATGTTCGGCTGGCTTGATTTCTTCAGCCAACGCTACGGCGGCGAATCGCTGCGCACCTCCGGCGCGAATCCGGCCAAGTCCAAACAACAGTCGGAAGAAGAACGCTTTATCGAAGGCAATCTGGTCAAAGTACGCCGCCGGCGCGACAAAGAAGAACAAAGCGAACGCTATCCCTCGGCCATCCCGAAAAGCTGGCAGTTGGTGAAATACACGCCCGAAGGCGAATGTACGGTTTTACACTCCGGCGTAATGGCCTAC
This sequence comes from Neisseria sp. P0008.S010, assembly GCF_051962715.1. Classification (NCBI taxonomy): domain Bacteria; kingdom Pseudomonadati; phylum Pseudomonadota; class Betaproteobacteria; order Neisseriales; family Neisseriaceae; genus Neisseria; species Neisseria sp. P0008.S010. Next base: position 21,761 of record NZ_JBQCVA010000029.1, on the reverse strand, counting down.
ACCCTCTGCCCCGACAGCGGCATCATCTACTCTAACGGCCGCTACATCCTGCACGCCACGGCGGAAGGGGAAGAAAAAATGCTGACCGAAGCCCGTTGGGTAAGCAAACTCCGCCTGCAACCCTAAACCTTTTCAGACGGCCTCATCACCACTTGAGGCCGTCTGAAACATACAGCAAACCACACTATGCCAAACACCAAACCCACCGCCCCCGACTACCTCTCCAACATCAGCGTCGTCCTCACCCGCACCAGCCATCCGGGCAACATCGGTTCCGCCGCCCGCGCCATGAAAACCATGGGGCTGACCAAACTGACCCTCGTCTCACCCAACCTAATGCAAACCCCGATGACCGCCGAGCCGCCCGTGTTCGAACCTGCAAACCCGCAGGCATTCAAACTGCCCGAAGAAAGCTTCATCCTCGCTTCCGGCGCGGCCGACGTACTGGAAAACGCCCGCATCTGCGCCACACTGGAAGAAGCCCTTGCCGACACCGTATTGAGCTGCGCACTAACCAGCCGCCGCCGCGAACTGACCGCAGAACTGCAAACCCCGCGCGCGCTGACCCCCGAGCTGCTGTCGGCAGCCGAAGCAGGACAACAAACCGCGCTGGTGTTCGGCAACGAAACCTACGGCCTGAGCATAGAAGAAGTACAAGCCTGCAACCGCCTGATGACCATCAACGGCAATCCCGACTACTTCTCACTCAACCTCGCCCAGGCCGTGCAAGTCGTGTGCTACGAAATCTACAGCCAAACCGACAGCAGCATGGAACATCTGAAAGTGGAAAAAAACACCGCCACCCATGCCCAAATCGGCGGCATGGTCGCCCACATGCAGGGCCTGATGGAAGACATCGGCTTTTTCAACCGCCGCAACGGCGAACGCATCATCCGCCGCCTGCAAAACCTGTTTGCCCGCGCCGGCACGGAAACCGAAGACATCGACATCCTGCGCGGTTTTTTCAATACAGTGAAAAAACGCCTGGATAAAAATAGGGAATAAAAACGTCATCCCGCAGCCGTTGTCAAAACTAAAGAGGCCGTCTGAAAACCTTCCAACGGGTTTTCAGACGGCCTCCTTGCTGTATTGGCATATAACATCCAAATCGGGGCAGCATCAGCCCTGCCGAAGCATCTTCCATGCCGCTTGGCAAACAAACCGTCAAATTGAAATTTTCAGACGGCATCCGCATGCCCGTTCATCAACATCTTTTTTACAGTAAAAGTCTCCTCTCCACATATTCCTATTTTGTAAATTTTGGTTTATAGTTCGGCCACTACTGCGGACTACATCCCGCATGGTTTCAGAAGAAAAACACATAAAGGAACAAAATATGTTAGCAACTTATCGCAAAGCCGCCGCCGAGCGTGCTGCCCTCGGTATCCCGCCCCTCCCTTTGAACGCGCAGCAAACCGCCGATTTGGTCGAGCTGCTGAAAAACCCGCCCGCAGGCGAAGGTGAATTCTTGGTCGAACTGCTTGCCCACCGTGTGCCGCCCGGTGTGGACGATGCCGCCAAAGTCAAAGCCTCATTCCTGGCTGCCGTTGCCGAAGGCAGCGCATCCAGCCCGCTGATTTCCCCCGAATATGCGACCGAACTTTTAGGTACGATGCTCGGCGGTTACAACATCCACGCCTTAATCGAACTTTTGGACAACGACAAACTCGCGCCCATCGCTGCCAAAGGTTTGAAACATACGCTTCTGATGTTCGATTCCTTCCACGATGTTCAGGAAAAAGCCGAAAAAGGCAACAAATACGCGCAGGAAGTTTTGCAATCTTGGGCGGATGCCGAATGGTTTACCTCACGCGCCAAAGTTCCCGAAAAAATCACCGTCACCGTCTTCAAAGTTGACGGCGAAACCAATACAGACGACCTCTCTCCCGCGCCCGACGCGTGGAGCCGTCCCGATATTCCGCTGCACGCGCTGGCAATGTTGAAAAACCCGCGCGACGGCATCACGCCCGACAAACCGGGCGAAGTCGGTCCGATTAAATTGCTGGAAGAACTCAAAGCCAAAGGTCATCCCGTCGCTTATGTTGGTGACGTGGTCGGTACCGGTTCTTCACGCAAATCCGCGACCAACTCCGTCATTTGGCATACCGGCGAAGACATTCCGTTTGTACCGAACAAACGTTTCGGCGGCGTCTGCTTGGGCGGCAAAATCGCGCCGATTTTCTTTAATACTCAAGAAGACTCCGGCGCGCTGCCGATTGAAGTCGATGTTTCCGCGTTGAAAATGGGCGATGTCGTCGATATTCTGCCTTATGAAGGCAAAATCGTGAAAAACGGCGAAACCGTTGCCGAGTTCAGCCTGAAATCCCAAGTATTGCTGGACGAAGTGCAAGCCGGCGGCCGTATCAACCTGATTATCGGTCGCGGTCTGACTGCCAAAGCGCGCGAAGCCTTGAAATTACCAGCCTCCACCGAATTCCGCCTGCCACAAGCGCCTGCCGAAAGCAAAGCCGGTTTCACGTTGGCTCAAAAAATGGTCGGTCGTGCCTGCGGTCTGCCCGAAGGACAAGGCGTGCGCCCGGGTACTTATTGCGAACCGCGTATGACGACAGTCGGCTCGCAAGACACTACCGGCCCGATGACCCGCGACGAGTTGAAAGACTTGGCTTGTTTGGGCTTCTCCGCCGACATGGTAATGCAGTCTTTCTGTCACACCGCGGCTTATCCGAAACCTGTCGATGTCAGAACCCATAAAGAACTGCCTGCCTTTATTTCTACCCGTGGCGGTGTGGCTCTGCGTCCGGGCGACGGCGTGATCCACTCATGGCTCAACCGCCTGCTGCTGCCCGATACCGTCGGTACCGGCGGCGACAGCCACACCCGTTTTCCTATCGGTATTTCCTTCCCTGCCGGTTCCGGCTTGGTTGCTTTCGCAGCAGCCACCGGCGTGATGCCGCTCGATATGCCTGAGTCCGTACTGGTACGCTTCAGCGGCAAGCTGCAACCGGGCGTAACCTTGCGCGATTTGGTGAACGCCATTCCGCTTTACGCGATTAAACAAGGTCTGCTGACTGTTGCTAAAGCCGGTAAGAAAAACATCTTCTCCGGCCGCATCCTCGAAATCGAAGGCCTGCCTGATTTGAAAGTGGAACAAGCCTTTGAATTGACCGACGCATCAGCCGAACGCTCCGCCGCCGGCTGTACCGTGAAGCTCAACAAAGAGCCGATTATCGAATACATGAAATCCAACGTCGTGTTGATGAAAAACATGATTGCCGACGGCTATCAAGACCCGCGTACTTTGGAACGCCGCATCAAAGCCATGGAAAAATGGCTGGCTAATCCGGAGTTGCTCGAAGCGGATAAAGGTGCCGAATACGCCGCTGTGATTGAAATCAATATGGACGACATCAAAGAGCCGATTATCGCCTGCCCGAACGACCCGGACGACGTATGCTTCATGTCCGAACGTTCCGGCACCAAAATCGACGAAGTGTTTATCGGTTCGTGCATGACCAACATCGGCCACTTCCGCGCTGCCTCTAAACTTCTGGAAGGCAAGAGCGACATCCCCGTCCGCCTGTGGATGGCGCCGCCGACCAAAATGGACGCGAAAGAGTTGTCCGACGAAGGCCACTACGGCGTACTCGGCCGCGCTGGCGCGCGTATGGAAATGCCGGGCTGTTCATTGTGTATGGGCAACCAAGCCCAAGTACACGAAGGCGCGACTGTCATGTCCACTTCCACCCGTAACTTCCCGAACCGCTTGGGTAAAAACACCTTCGTTTACCTCGGTTCGGCAGAATTGGCGGCGATTTGCTCCAAACTGGGTAAAATCCCGACCGTTGAAGAATATCGGGCCAACATCGGCATCATTGACCAGCATAGCGAAGACATTTACCGCTACATGAATTTCAATGAGATTGACGAATATAACGAAGTGGCCGAAACGGTGAATGTTTGAATAGGCCGGTAAAACGGTTTCAGACGGCCTCCAAATCTATAAAGGCCGTCTGAAAACAAAAAACGGAATGGTTTTGACTATTCCGTTTTTTTATGGTGCATACAATACCGTTTTTGTAAGAGGTAAGGGCTGAATCAAGGTCAATAAATATGTACCCGTATCAGCTAATCCTATATTCCATAGAGTGTAGGTAACCGTTCTTTACTTGAACATTTTCTTAAGTCTTTGTTTAACTATTTTGCTATATAAACCCCATGATAACCGTAGCTTTTGTTCAATTTATAAATAGGATTGCTGCAAAGATTTCATCTAAAAAAGCGAACATTCCTGCCCGCTCTTGTATGTGATATTAGCCTTTATTAACGCGATTTGCTCATGCCACTTTTTGCTTTATCTTTAAACCCATCTTTTTTCTTAAATCCTTCTTTTTTGAAACCTTCGCCGCGCGATTTGCCGCCGAAGCCTTCTTTGCCCGGTTTCTTATCGCCGCGCCAGCCGCCGGATTTTCTATCGCCCCAGCCACCTTTGCCTTTCGGCTTGCCGCCTGCGGATTTGCGCTTGCGGGTCGGTTCCATGCCTTCGACGGTCAGCTCGGGCAATTTACGGCCGATGTATTTTTCGATTTTGTGTACTTTGACGTATTCGTTCACTTCGGCGAAGGTAATCGCAATACCCGTGCGCCCTGCCCGTCCGGTACGGCCGATGCGGTGAACGTAGTCTTCCGCCTGTTTCGGCAGGTCGTAGTTGATGACGTGGGTAATGGTCGGCACGTCGATACCGCGAGCGGCAACGTCGGTGGCAACCAAAATTTTGCAGCGGCCTTTGCGCAAATCCATCAGCGTGCGGTTGCGCCAGCCTTGCGGCATGTCGCCGTGCAGGCAGTTGGCGGCGAAACCTTTTTCGTACAAATCGTCGGCGATGACTTCGGTCATGGCTTTGGTGGACGTGAAAATCACGCATTGGTCGATGTTGGCGTCGCGCAGGATGTGGTCGAGCAGGCGGTTTTTGTGGCGCATATCGTCGCAGTACAGCAGCTGCTCTTCGATTTTGCCCTGGTCATCCACGCGCTCGACTTCGATGATTTCAGGGTTTTTCGTCAGTTTGCGTGCCAGTTTGCCGACCGCGCCGTCCCAAGTGGCGGAGAACAATAAAGTCTGACGGTCGGTCGGGGTGGCTTCGACGATGGTTTCGATGTCGTCGATAAAGCCCATGTCCAGCATACGGTCGGCTTCGTCCAGAATCAGCACTTCCAAACGGTCAAAATCAACCTTGCCGCTTTGCATCAAGTCCATCAGACGGCCCGGCGTGGCGACAATCAGGTCAACCGGTTTGCTCAGGGCGCGGGTTTGGTAGCCGAAAGATGCACCGCCGACGATGCTGACGGTGCGGAACCAGCGCGTATTTTTAGCATACGCCAGCGCGTTTTTCTCAACTTGCGCCGCCAATTCGCGGGTCGGCGTCAACACCAACGCGCGCGGGCCTTTGCCCGGTTTTTCGCTGCGTTTGGTCAGCCGCTGCAAAGTCGGCAGCAGGAAGGCGGCAGTTTTGCCGGAGCCGGTTTGCGCCGAAGCCATAATGTCGCAGCCTTCCAAAGCAAACGGAATGGCTTGCGCCTGAATCGGCGTCGGGCTTTCGTAACCCTCACTGCGCACGGCGGACAAGATGTTTTTATCAAGGTTCAAATCGGCAAATTTAATAGACATGGCTATCCTAAAGAGACAACAACGCGCACGTCTGAACGGTTTTCAGACGACCTGAAGCAAAGGAAAGTAACGATACGGGAAATGTGAAGTTACAGGGTTGTCGCAAGCATCTTGCTTGTGGTTAACATCGACGACAACCTGCACAGAAAGGCTTGGCAAATCAGCAAGCAATAAAAGAAACGCGCCCGAAACGGCGGTTTAGGTTGGAAGACGATGGCTTCGTATAAAAAGGCGAACGGCGGATAATATCGATTTTATGGACAACGGTCAAGCAAAAAGGCATCAAGTGCGTTAAAATCCAAACCCTTCCCAATCCTCATTCAGGCCGTCTGAAACCATGACCGACATCACACCCTTCGCCAACCGCATGGGCAAAAACATCAAACACCTCATGAAATGGGCGAAACGCAACGGCATCGAAGCCTGGCGTATTTACGACCGCGACATCCCCCAATTCCCCTTCGCCGTCGATGTTTACGGCGACCAAATCCACCTTCAGGAATACGATACCGGCTGGTTGATGCAGCCCGAAGAATACGAAGCGTGGCTTGCCGAAGTATTGGAAGCCGTCGCCTTCGTTACCGGTTTTGCGCCCGAACAAATCCACCTCAAACGCCGCGAACGCCAAAAAGGCTTGCAGCAATACGAGAAAACCGGCAAAACCGGCGACGATTTCGTCATCACCGAAAACGGCCGCAAGTTTTGGGTCAACCTCGACAAATACCTCGACACCGGCCTCTTTCTCGACCACCGCAACACGCGCAAAAAAGTCGGCGAAACCGCAGCGGGCAAACGCTTCCTCAACCTGTTTTCCTACACCGGCAGCTTCACCGTCTATGCAGCCACCGGCGGCGCAACGTCCAGCGAAACCGTTGATTTATCGAATACTTATCTCGATTGGGCGAAACGCAATTTCGAACTCAATGGCATCAGCCCCGAACAACACAAAATCGTCCGCGCCGACGTGTTCCAATACCTGCAAAACGCCGCTGCCGAAGGCAAACAGTTCGACCTTATCGTCATGGATCCGCCCAGCTTCTCCAACAGCAAAAAGATGCTCGATATCCTCGACATCCAGCGCGACCACCCCAAACTCATAGCCGGCGCGATGAATCTGCTCGCTTCAGACGGCCTTTTGTACTTCTCCAACAACTTGCGCAGCTTCGTCTTGGACGATTCGGTATCGGAACAATACGCCGTCAAAGACATCTCCAAACAATCCGTTCCCGACGATTTCCGCAACAAGAAAATCCATCAGTGTTGGGAAATCAGGCATCGTTCCGCCGTTTCCCAAACCACCATGAAACAGGCATAATGCCAAGCTTCGGAAGCCGTCTGAAACCATATTTTATGAACCTCCACCGATTCTTTTTTTTGTGCTTAACCGCGTGCATCAGCATCCACGCCGCTGCGGCAGACTATCTTCAAGGCCGTCTGAAAACCGCATACCGCCTCCCCGCCCTTTCAGACGGCCTCCCCCATTGAGGCCGTCTGAACGACAAAGCATCCGAAGCATCAACCTTTTGCGTATAATCTGCCGCTTTCCCGCACACACCTACACATCATGCAAACCTACCTCGTCGGCGGCGCAGTCCGCGATTCACTACTGGGCCTGCCCGTCCGCGACCGCGACTGGGTCGTCGTCGGTGCCGATGCCGAGACCATGCTGGCGCAAGGTTTCCTGCCCGTCGGCAAAGACTTTCCCGTCTTCCTCCACCCCGACAGCCGCGAAGAATACGCACTGGCGCGCACCGAACGGAAAACCGCCAAAGGCTACACCGGATTCGCCTTCCATGCCGACAAAGACGTTACCCTCGAACAAGACCTGATGCGGCGCGACCTGACCATCAACGCCATCGCGCAGTCTTCAGACGGCCTCATCATCGACCCCTTCGGCGGCGAGGCCGACCTGCGCCGCAAAATCCTGCGCCACGTCTCCCCCGCCTTTGCCGAAGACCCCGTCCGCATCCTGCGCACCGCCCGCTTCGCCGCCCGTTACGGCTTCGAAGTGGCGGAAGAAACCATGTGCCTGATGCGCCAAATGGTGGAAGCGGGCGAGGCCGACGCCTTGGTGGCCGAGCGCGTCTGGCAGGAACTGGCCAAAGGGCTGATGGAGAAACAGCCGCGCCGAATGTTTGAAATCCTGCGCGAATGCGGCGCGTTGAAAGTGCTGCTACCCGAAATCGACGCCCTGTTCGGCATCCCGCAACCCGCCGCCCACCACCTCGAAATCGACTGCGGCCTCCACACCCTGATGGTTTTACAGCGCGCCGCCGACATGAACCTCGGCCTGCCCGCCCGCTACGCCGCCCTGCTGCACGACCTGGGCAAAGCACTGACCCCGCCCGACCTCCTGCCCAAACACCACGGCCACGACCTTGCCGGCATTGCCCCCGTGCAAACGGTAAACCGCCGCTGGCGCGTGCCGAAACAATGTGCCGAACTGGCCGAACTGGTCTGTCGCTGGCACATCGTCCTGCACAACGCATTCACGCTCAAAACCTCTACTGCATTGAATGTATTACAAAAAACAGACGCATTCCGCCGCCCCGAACGCTTTCAGACGGCCTTAGACGTCTGCCAGGCCGATATACAAGGACGGCTGGGGCGGGAAAACGCACCCTACCCCCAACGCGCCCACTGGCTCGCCCTTTTGGAAGCCGCCGCCCAAACCGACACCGCCGCCATCGCCGCTACCTGCGAACATCCGGCACACATTCCCGAAGCCATCCGCCGCGCCAGGCTGGAAGCCATCCGGCCGCTGCACAAAGCCCGTACCCAAACCGATTGATTGAACGCAGCGGCACCGAACCCGAAAAGGCCGTCTGAAACACACAGCCCTCCACGCCCTGCACCGAAAGCACGCCATGAACAAAGAAACCCGCCCCAACACCTACAACCGCATCCTCGATGCCGCATTAAAACTGTTCAACGAAGAAAGCGAACGCAACACCACCACCAACCACATCGCCTCCCACCTCGGCATCAGCCCCGGCAACCTCTACTACCACTTCCGCGGCAAAGACGAAATCATCATCCAGCTCCACCGCCGTTACAGCAGCCGCATGATGGCCTGGATACGCGAAGCCGACGCGCCGCAAACCCTGTCCGACGTAGTGGACTATTTGGACGGCATCTTCGACATCATGTGGGCATACCGCTTTCTGTTCAGCGACATGAACGCCCTGCTCTCCCGCAGCTCCGAGCTTTTAGGCGAATACAACGAATTCACCCGCGCCAAAGCCTCGCCCGTGGTGCTGCACTACCTCGAACACCTTGCCTCCGTCGGCCTGCTCCGCGCCGATAAGGAAGACCTGCAAAACCTCGCGCTGAACATGTGGATTGTGACCAAATACTGGTTCGACTTCCACGGCTCCGTCCGCGGCCGCCACAAACTGCCCGAAGACTCGAAACGGCTGGGCGTCATCCGCAACCTCAGCATGCTGAAGCCCTATCTCGACCCGCGCAGCCTGCCCGAATTCGAAGCCGCCGTCTCCCGCCTGAAAACGCCCGAAAACACCCTCAGGCCGTCTGAAAAACCGTCTGCCGAATAACAAAGATGGGTAAAACGCAGACAGCCCGCCCTACCAAGGCGCGGTACGGCAAACAACGGATTGCGCCGCCACAACGACCCATGCACGCACCAAACATATTTTGAACGGCCGTTTTAAACGGCAACGCGGCAATTTCGCCTTCAGGGCGTCTGAAAACCCAAACCAAGCGACAAAATAAGTTTCAATGTTTATCCTGCAAATCCTCTCCGTCTGCTGGACAAAACGCAGCCGTGCCGCCCCGTTGGCAGGCATACGCAACCGCCTGCCGCGCGCCCTGCCCCTGCCGGACACCGTTTTGGACTGCGAATACGGCTGCCACAGCCAACACCATCAGGAATCCTGTTCCGAGGACGGAACCGCCGTTTTTCTCGCAGGCCAACCCGAATGTAAAATCTGGCAGGCCCTGCCGGTGAAATTGAACGGCGGTTTCGAGTTTGCCCGGCAAGCCGACCGTATCGACATTTATTTCACCGACCAACGCGGCAGACGGCAAACACGCAAAAAACTGTTTGCCTTAGCGAAAGGGCAAACCGCACAACTCCGCATCAACGGACGCGCCTGCGGATTCGATGACACTTACTACACCCAACATACCTACAATTTCGCCCATGCCGACAGCGTACCGCGAGAAATCTTTACACAGCGCGATTTCGACCACAGCGTGTCGCTGGAAAACCACCTGTTTTAGCTTTAGTATCTTTGCCTGTAATTTACACACAGGCCGTCTGAAACGGCGTAAACCCTGTTTTTCAGACGGCCTCAACCTTCCAACCACCGTTTTACCCGATATGAACACACCGCAACTTCCCTCGCCGCGTTCGGAATTCCTCCGAGGCATACTCGACACCCTGCCGGTCATCATCGGCCTGCTGCCCTTTGCCCTGATTTTGGGCATACAGGGCGGGAACAAAGGCATGAGCGCGCTCGAAATGGCCATGATGACCGGACTGAACTTTGCCGGCGGCTCCGAATTTGCCGCCGTCGGCCTCTGGGCGCGGCCCCTGCCCATCCTGCTGATTATCGGCGTCACCTTCATGATCAACATCCGCCACATCCTGATGGGTGCGGCACTCACGCCGTATATCAAGCACCTACCGATGAAAAAAATCCTGCCCGCCTTGTTTTTCATGACCGACGAAAGCTGGGCGATGTCCATGGCCGACATCCGCAAACGCAAAGAAGCCGGCCTGCCCCTGTTCAGCCTACCCTACTACGCCGGCATCTGCGCCACCCTTTACACCATCTGGGTAGCCTCCTCCGCACTCGGCACCGTCATCGGCCCCTACTTGGGCAACATCGACAACTGGGGCTTCGGCATGGCCTTTCCCGCCGTATTCCTTGTCCTGCTGCGCGGCATGTGGAAAGGCTGGAAACCCGCCCTGCCCTGGCTCGTGAGCCTGATGACGGCAATCGCCGCCTACCTGCTGTTCAAAGGCGCGTGGTACGTCCCCACCGGAGCCGCCGCCGGTTTATTGTGTGCCTACATAACGGGCGGGAGCGACGCATGATTTCATTCGATTCGATATTGGTCATCCTCGGTATGCTGTGCGTTACCTACGGTACCCGCCTGATCGGCTTCTTCGCCCTCCGCAACCGCACTTTGAGCAAACGGGCGGCCAAAGTCATGGATGCCGCCCCCGGCTGCGTGCTGGTTTCAGTCATCGCCCCCTACTTTGCCTCCGACAAACCGCACGAACTGATTGCCGCCGCCATCACCCTCCTTGCAGCCTGCCGCCTCCCCATGCTGCCCACAGTCATAATCGCCGTCGCCTCTTCCGGCCTGCTCGGCCTGCTGATGAACTGAAGGCCGTCTGAAAACAAAGTAAGCATATTTTCAGACGGCCTCCAAGCCGAAACATCAGCCGTACAAACAAAAACGGCCTGAAACCCATCAAAGGTATCAGGCCGTTACTATTGAAATCCAAGCCAAGACATCAAAATAAACTGCAAACAAAACACTGAAAACAGCAGCAAGAAAATTATCCCGTTATTTCAACAATATTACCAAGCCGCCCTTTTCAGCCCGATGCACGACAACGCCGTCACAAAACAGTCCAACCGGCAGACTCACTGCCCCCCGTTTTTCTTCACATACCAAACGCCAGTCCGTCCACCACATTCGGATAATCATCGTCCAACGGCCTGATGCCCGCCTGACGTTTGAACAACACCGCCCCATACACCAGCGCGGTTGCAGGCCATCCGTGCACCTGCCGTCCGCCTCCATCCGCCACATCATGCAAAGGCCAGCCTGCCAGCCATTCCGTCCGTTCAAACACAAAACCCGCCGCCTCAAACGCTTCTTTCAGACGGCCGAACGGCAACCCGCCGCTTTCGCAGGGAAACGGTTTGCGCTCGATACGGTAAAGCAGCCGCCACACCGAATGCGGATTGAAACCGCTCAACACCAAATGCCCTTCCGCCGCCAATACGCGGTATGCCTCGCCGGCTACCGCCCTGCAAGACTCACCGTCGTCCAAAGCATGAGGCAGCAACAGCAAATCCATACTTTCCGCCGCAAACGGCAACGCCTCCGCCGCCATCATGCAATCCCGTCCGGCACGCACAGCCGCCCCTTCCGTCAAATCCCATTGCGGCAAACCCAGCTGCAAGGCCGTCTGAAAATACACATCCCGCAACGTATCACGGAAAAACTCACGCTCGCAGGCGGCGGCGGACAAACCGACCCGGCCGCGCTCAAACCAAACATTTCCGTCCATATCGCCTCCCGCCTTTCGGTCGTTCAAACCGACAAACGGTCATTCTACTCCCAAACATTACTTGACGCACATCAAGACAACAGCATATATAAAAACTTAATATATTGAAAATTTTTACACTTCTCCATCCTTGACGTATTCAACCCCGAAGCGTTACCATCGAGGGCTGATTTGACTCTGATTTGCCGAAGAACATCATGACCCATATAAAAACACTTGTCGCAGCCATTACGGGCTTATCTTTCTTCTCCGCTCCCGCCTTCGGGCAAACCTATACCAAAAATCAAATCGGCATGGCGATGATGCGCACCAACACCATCGCCCTCGACCACGGCAAAATAAAATCGGGCCACAACAGCGTTTGGGCGCATCTGCGCGGCGACTTCCGCATGTCGGAAGTCAATCCCGAGCTGGTACGCCGCCATGAAAGCAAATTCGTTTCCTCGTCGGCATATTTCAAGCGCACCATCGAACGCAGCCGCCCCTACATGTACCACATCAGCAACGAAGTGGCCAAACGCAACATGCCGGCAGAAATCGCCCTGCTGCCCTTCATCGAAAGCGCGTACGTTACCAAAGCCAAATCGCACGTCGGTGCATCCGGCCTCTGGCAATTCATGCCCGCCACCGGCCGTCACTACGGCTTGGAGCAAACCCCTCTGTATGACGGCCGCCACGACATTTATGCCGCCACCGATGCCGCGCTGAACTACCTCCAATACCTGCACGGCCTGTTCGGCGACTGGTCGCTGGCGCTGGCCGCCTACAACTGGGGCGAAGGCAATGTCGGCCGCGCCGTAAACCGCGCCCGAGCCCAAGGCTTGGAGCCGGTCTACGAAAACCTGCGCATGCCGAACGAAACCCGCAACTACGTACCGAAACTCTTGGCGGTGCGCAACATCGTCAATAACCCCGAATACTTCGGCATGAGCTTCGCCGACCTCGACAACAAGCCTTTTTTCAAAGCCGTCGACATCGACCAACCAATCGACCTGAGCGCGGCCGTCCGTTTGGCCGACATCAGCCAGGCTGAATTCGACGCGCTCAATCCGGCATTCAAATCACCTGTCTACATTCCGAAAACCGGCCGCAAACTGCTTCTCCCCGCCACGGCAATCGCCACCTTCGAGCGCAACTACAAAAAAGCCGACCGCGCCAGCCTGCTGTCATGGGATGTTTACACACCTTATGCCGACACCACCCTCTCATCCATCGCCGCCGAAACAGGCATGAGCACTGCCGAACTCAAACGCCTGAACGGCCTGAGCAAAGAAAGCGTTGCCGCCGGCCGCAGCCTCCTGATTGCGAAAAACAGATTCAGCGGCAGCCCTGCAGCCGTTCCGGCCAATTTCGCCGCCTTGGATGCCGATATCAATCCGAACGACAACAAACTCCAAACCGTTCCCAACCTGAACATTGCCGTTACGGAGACAACATTCAAACCAAGCCGTCAAACAGTCGATATTCAGACGGCCTCAGCCGCACAACCCGCACCTGACACCTTGCGTCCGCCTGTGCAAACCGCTGCCGTTGACTTTACCAAACAAAACACCCAGGCCGCTGCACCGACTGTAACCAACCAGCCTGTTGCCGCCGCACCCGCAGCCCCGTCTACCGACGAGGTTGAAGACCGAATCCGGCAACTGGCCTCCGCATCCGCAAGCCAAAATACCCCGCAACCGGCTACGGCATCCGTGGCAGACGGCGACAATAACGAACTGCTGATGACCTTCGTTCAAGAATCAGGCCTGTCCGAAAACAGCGACACCGTTACAGTTGCCGACAGCGGCACGATCCAACTTGAAAACGAACAGGCGGCACAAGAAGCCGCCGAGCGCAGCCGCCAAGCCAAATTGACCGCCGAACGGGCCAAACAGCAAAAACAGGCAGCCGAAGCCCGCGCTTTGGCCGCAGCGAAAAACAGCGGTACTCCGACCACCCACAAAGTCGGCAGCGGCGATACCCTGTTCAATATCGCCAAACGCTATGACATGAATGTGGCCGACCTGATTGCAAGCAACAACATCAAAGGCAACACCATCCACACCGGCCAAATTCTGAAAGTCGCGGCAGCCAAAGGCAAACAAACCGCCAAAGCCTCCGTGCAACCGGTTTCCTACACCGTACGGCAAGGCGACACTTTGACCGACATCGCCCGCCGTTTCAACGTAAACGTCAACGATGTCCGCCGCTGGAACAACAACAGCAGCAACATCAAACCGGGACAAAACATCAAACTGCAGGGCAGCTAACCGCTCCTTCCCATTTTCAGACGGCCTCTGTCACACCACAGGTCGTCTGAAAACATTTACAACCCGTCAAAACAGGAAAGACCCATGGCACAAATCGCTCCCGAAATCTTCAAAGCCTACGACATCCGAGGCATCGTCGGCAAAACACTTACCGAAGAAGCCGCCTACCTGATAGGCCGCGCCTTTGCCGCCCGTGCCGCCGCGCAAAACATCCGTGCCGTTGCCGTCGGCCGCGACGGACGCTTGAGCGGCCCCGCCCTATCGGAAAACCTGATTCGCGGATTGACCGACAGCGGCATGGACGTAACCGACATCGGCATGGTAGCCACCCCCATGCTGTATTTTGCCGCCGTGAAAGAATGCGGCGGCAGCGGCATGATGATTACCGGCAGCCACAACCCGCCCGACTACAACGGCTTCAAAATGATGCTGGGCGGCGAAACGCTGGCCGGAGAAGCGATACAGGAACTGCTGGCATCCATCCGTCAGGAACAATTCACCGACGGCAAAGGCAGCGTGGCCGTACAAGACATCTATCCCGCCTATGAAGCCGCCATCACCGCCCACATCCAACCGGCACGGCCGATGAAAATCGTCATCGACGCGGGCAACGGCGTTGCAGGTGCATATGCAGGCCGCCTCTACCGCGCCTTGGGCTTCGACGTGGAAGAACTGTTTTGCAACGTGGACGGCCACTTCCCCAACCATCATCCCGACCCTGCCAAACCGGAAAACCTGCAAGACTTAATCCGCGCCCTGCAAAACGGCGATGCAGAAATCGGCCTGGCCTTCGACGGCGACGGCGACCGTTTGGGCGTGGTCACCAAAGACGGCAACATCATCTATCCCGACCGCCAACTGATGCTGTTCGCCCAAGACGTACTCAGCCGCAACCCGAACGGAAAAGTGATTTTCGACGTCAAATCCACCCGTCTGCTCGCCCCATGGATACGCCGGCACGGCGGACAGCCGCTGATGGATAAAACCGGCCACAGCTTCATCAAATCCGCCATGAAACGCGAAGGCGCACTGTTGGCCGGAGAAATGAGCGGGCACACCTTCTTCAAAGAACGCTGGTTCGGCTTCGACGACGGCATGTATGCGGGTTGCCGGATGCTGGAAATCCTCTCGCGCAGCAACAATCCTTCGGCCATCCTCAACAGCCTGCCGCAAAGCATTTCCACGCCCGAACTGAACATCGACCTGCCGGAAGGCGAAAACGGCCACGAACTCATCGCCAAACTGGCCGCCACCGCCCAATTCGACGGCGCGGAAGAAGTCATCACCATAGACGGCCTGCGCGTGGAATTTTCAGACGGCTTCGGCCTGATGCGCGCATCCAATACAACACCGGTTCTGGTGCTGCGTTTTGAAGCCGACAACGAAACCGCCATCCGCCGCATCCAGCAGCAATTCAAAACCATCTTGGAAAGCCATCCCTCGCTGCACTGGCCGCTGTAAACAGCCGAGGCGGGGCTGGTAAACGCCATCCCGCCGCATACGGTAAAAGGCCGTCTGAAAACCATTTCCCGGCATTTCAGACGGCCAAACAATACAGTACCCTACTTTCAAGGTATTGCATCATGACAGACAAAAACATATTTTCCGCAGCACATATTTTTGCCGGTGCCCGCCTGTCTGCATTGTGCATCTGCCTGTTCCTTTTGATGGTATTCGTACAATCAGGCATTTACACGCCGCAAGGCAAAGGCGGTGATTTCCTCAGCTGGGACTGGCCGGTCATCATCCTGCTTTTATGGATCGGTTTCATCTCATTCCGCCACCTGCCCGTATGGCGGCTGAAACGTAAAGGTTTAAACAAACGGCAAATCCGCCGGGCAAAACGCTTGTCCGACCGTGCGCTGCAATCTCCGAAAGGCATCCTGTTTCATTTCGTCTATTTTTTCATGATGCTCTTTGCAATTTGCTTTTTAATTGTTTCGTCTATTCTTTTCACAATATTTTATCCAAACGGGGCATTAGCCAAAATTTTTCAAAACGAATTCTACTGTGTCTTCATCCTTACCGCCCTGCCGCAATTACTCTGTCAGGCGGTTTTTGCAAACCGGGTGTTGTCGGTTTGGCAGAAAAAGAAGGCCGTCTGAAAACACCTTTCCCGAATCCGGTGTTTTCAGACGGCCTTTATTGATTTATCCGGTGATCAATAACCCAAACGCTGGCAGATGGTTGACACCAAACCGGCCTGATTGAGCGTATAGAAATGCAGGCTGGGCGCGCCTTCGCGCAACAGGCGTTCGCACATTTCGGTTACCACATCCAAAGCCAAAGCCTTGATGGCGGCACTGTCGTCGGTATAAGACTGCAACTTCAGGCGCAGCCAGCGCGGGATTTCCGCACCGCAGGTATCGGAAAAGCGAACCAGTTTGGAAAAACTGGCAATCGGCATGATGCCGGGGATAATCGGAATATCCACCCCGCGCCCGCGCACATCGTCGAGGAAGCGGAAATAGGCATCCGCGTTGTAAAAATATTGGGTAATCGCCGAATCCGCGCCCGCTTTGGCTTTACGGACGAAATGGTTGAGGTCGTCCTCCGCGCTGCGCGCCTGAGGATGATATTCGGGATAGGCGGCGATTTCGATATGGAAATGGCTGCCGTATTCGTTTTTTATCAGTTCCACCAATTCGTTGGCATAACGCAGCCCGCTGCTGCCCGCGCCCATGCCGGAAGGAATATCGCCGCGCAAGGCGACAATGTGGCGCACGCCCATTTCTTTATAGGTATCCAAAAGTTCGCGGATTTCCGCTGCCGTCATCCCGATACAGGGCAGGTGCGGTGCGGCGGCCGTGCCTTCGGCCAAAATATCGCCGATGGTCTGCATCGTGCCGTCCCGGGTCGAACCGCCTGCGCCGGACGTGCAGGAAAAGAATTCCGGGGAAAACTGGCGCAACTGTTTGCGCGTAATCACCTGTTTGGCACGGCCTTCGGGCGTGCGGGTGGGGAAAAATTCAAAGCTGAGCTTTTTACTTGAAGAAGTCATGGCCTGTTTTGTTTTTTGTTTGCGAATGCCCGCAGTGTATGTGTTTAACTGTTTGATAACAAGATAAAAAACCGGAATTATGGTGAAAAATATTGTCCTCGCCCATGAACTGTTTTTTTGTTGTTTGATTTATTTGGTGATTTTCGATTGCCAGGCCTTCTGAAAAACCATGCTTTTCAGACGGCCTCTAAAGTATTAAGATTCGCTAAATACGATTACAGACCCTTAACATTCCACAAAAAGGACACTTCCATGAAAGTATTATTGTTAGGCGCGCCGGGCGCAGGCAAAGGCACTCAGGCACAATTCATCACCGCTGCGTTCGGCATTCCGCAAATTTCCACCGGCGACATGCTCCGCGCTGCGATTAAAGCAGGCACGCCGCTGGGTTTGGAAGCGAAAAAAATCATTGACGAAGGCGGCTTGGTGCGCGACGACATCATCATCGGCATGGTCAAAGAACGCATCGCGCAAGACGACTGCAAAAACGGTTTCCTGTTTGACGGCTTCCCGCGCACACTGGCACAAGCCGAAGCGATGGTTGAAGCGGGTGTGGATTTGGACGCTGTGGTTGAAATCGACGTGCCCGACAGCGTGATTGTCGACCGCATGAGCGGCCGCCGCGTCCACTTGGCTTCCGGCCGCACCTACCACGTTACCTACAATCCGCCAAAAGTCGAGGGCAAAGACGACGTAACCGGCGAAGATTTGATTCAGCGCGACGACGACAAAGAAGAAACCGTCAAAAAACGCCTTGCCGTGTACCACGAGCAAACCGAAGTGCTGGTCGATTTTTACAGCAAGCTGGAAGGCGAACACGCGCCGAAATACATCAAAGTTGACGGCACTCAGCCGGTAGAAGCCGTGAAAGCCGAAGTATTGGCCGCATTGGGCAAATAAATGCCGCAGTGATTTGACGATAAAAGGCCGTCTGAAAAATATTTGCCGCGTGAGAGCGGATACTTTTCAGACGGCCTTTCGCCATAGAAAATTCAATTTGAATCGGAATCGCGACAAAACCGAACGAAACCGCACCGCTTGCAGTTTGATGACACGATAACGGCAACTCAAACGCATCTGCCGGCCGCATCCGGCCTCTTTTACCGCTTCATTACCCGTTCCGACTCATGCCACATTCCGTCCGGCCGGCGTTGCAGCACGGTAACCAATCCGCTGCCTAAAGTACGGATTTCTTCCCACGGTAAGGTTTCCCCTTCCGCCACCCGTGCCGGTGCCAGATAAGCGGTGCGTGGCAGCGGATAATAGCGGCACTCATCCCCCCAAGGGCTTTCAGACGGCCATTCGTGCAGACAAACACCGTGCCAGCCATAGATATTCAAAGGTTCGGGCAACCGTGCTTCTGAAGGCGCGAACAGCATCCCGCGCACAATACTCGCGCTGTGCAAGGCTGCCGTATGGCTTATGCCTGCCGCCGCCAATGCCAGCACGCCCGCCTCACTGTGCGCCAAAGCGAGTTGGCGCGTCAATTTTTCCGCCTTGTCCGGCCAACGGTCGTGAGGATTGAATCCGCACAAGCCATCCATTGCGGCTTTATCCGTGCCGTAATATTTGCAACACAGCTCAATGTGGTAAAGGCGGCTGCCGATTTCGGCAACGAAATCCAGCGCGCCCAAAGTGTTGGGGCCGTCTGAAACCGTCAGGTTACGGGCTAAAAGACGGCAGTGCGGCGCGTGTTGCAGCCAAAAAGCCAGCAGGCTTTCGGCATAAAGCCCCAATCTGCCGCCGAACGGCGTTTCCTGCGCCAAATGGCTGTGCAGGGATTTGGGGCTGCCGTCCAATTCTAGCAGAAAACGGAAACCGCGTTCCCCGAGCAATGCGGCCACGGGCAGTTCGCTGCCGCTGTGCCACAAAGCGGGAGCGGTCAACACGGCGGCCAGCGCACGGACATCGGGGTCTGTCAAACGCCACCACAGCGCATCCAAGGCATAATTCATTTTTCAGACGGCCTCAAACCGGAACAGGGTTTAAGCGCGGAAATCACGAAATTCGCGCAAGAAATTGTCCAGCATTTCGTGCCCGTGTTCGGTCAGCAGGGCTTCCGGATGGAACTGGACACCTTCGATGGCATATTCTTTGTGCCGCACGCCCATGATTTCCTGATCTTCCGTCCATGCGGTTACTTCCAGACAATCCGGCAGCGTATCGCAGGCAATGACGAGGCTGTGATAACGCGTACAGGTAACGGGATTGGGCAAATCTTTAAACATGCCCTTGTTTAAATGGAACACGGGCGATACTTTGCCGTGCATCAGCGTTTTTGCCCGCACCACATCCCCGCCGAACGCTTCGCCTATCGTCTGATGGCCGAGGCACACGCCCATAATCGGCAGCCTGCTGGCAAAATGGCGCATGGCGGCGACGGAAATACCTGCTTCTTTGGGCGAACAGGGACCCGGCCCGATAACGAGATACTGCGGTTTCAGGGCTTCGATTTCCTCAAGCGTGATATCGTCGTTACGCCGGACGACGACCTCCTGACCGAGTTCGGCAAAATATTGGACGATGTTGTAGGTAAAACTGTCGTAATTATCGATAAACAAAAGCATAATTCAGATATATTATTGATTTATAATATTAAATATTTTAATTATTCCTCTTAATACCCGCTTTTATACCCGCTTTAATTTTTGCTAGCGGCTTCTGCGGTTTCAAGAATCCAACGCTGGATTTCGCTCTCCAGCCAATATGTAATTCTGCCATCTTTCCGCCCCTTCGGGAAAGTACCGTTTTTCATGCCCTCATAAATTTTGGTTGTACCGTAGCCAACCATGTGGCGGACATCAGGCAACCTGAGTTGTCTTTCTGTTTGCATTTTTTCTCCAAATTTAAAGTTCGCCTTTAAGCGGCTTAGTTAATCCATTGTCCACGGCAGATTGTGTTCCACACGCTGTGTGGGGCGGGTGATTTACCGTTGTAATAAGCAACAATGTCAGGTACGCATCCATTGTCTATATCGGTACCAACTATATTAGCAATAAAAAGCTCTAAAACTTTTTCAGTCCATTCTCAAAGGAAGATGAATATTGGCAAACTATATGGCGGTTTGAAAATTGGAAAAGGTCTTGTTCACTGAATAAATAATAGGTAACTTTGGATGGGTGGAACTGGTTGAAACCGGGTTCTGTTAATACTGAGTATGGGATGATTTTTAATAGGGGCTTAGGAAGCAAAATCACTCAATATAGTGATAAGCTTCTAAAATGAATTAAAAAAACAAGTACCAAAAATTCAGTAAAATTACCGAGCCTAAATTTCGCCGGCTCCTGCAGCGGTTTGCTTTGGATCTGACTGCCTCCGATACCGCGAAACCGACGGGTGCCGGCATCAGCAGTGTCAACAGCCTGTACCTGAAATTGCACCGGCGTTTGGCTGACGAATGCGAAAGGCAGGCATCTTTATACGGCATTGCAGGATTAGATGAACCCTATTTCGGAGCCAAACGTATCAGGGGCAGACGCGGGTACGGTGCGGGTGGGAAAACCATCGTTTTTGGCATTTTGAAACGCGGGAGCAGGTTTATACCGGGATTGTTCCCGATGCGTCCAAAGCAACGCTGCAGAAGATCATTAGAGGTCGTGTCGGTATCGGGAGTGTCATTAATACCGACGGTTGGCGCGGTTATCAGGGGTTGGTTGACATGAGTTTTGCCAAATATTTCAGGGGACATCATGGTGGCAATGAGTTTGTCCGTGGTGCGTGGCATATTAACGGTATTGAATCTTTTCAAAGCTGCGCCAAGCATCGCTTGGTGCAATTTAACGGGTGCCGGAACATACGTTTTACCTGCATTTAAAAGAAACAGGGGCACGCTTCAATCACAGGCATGATGATTTATACACAATACTGCTGAGAATGTTGCGGGGGAATCCTTTAAAATAAATTTTGCTTCCTAAGCCCCACTGTTAATCTAGTGCAGCCTTAAAACAAAAGCTCCGCCAACATATGATGTAGCGAGCTAGTCAGCGACAAGGCAGGGCGGTTGGTTCCAGGCTCGACGTGATTCGGAAAGGGAAACAGCGGGATATTGCCGATGGTCAGTGTTTTTTCTTTGCCGTCAATACGGTATTTCAGGCGGAAGATTTTGCCGCCTGCGGGAGTAACCTCGAGATACAGGCCGTCGCCGTCAAACAGTCTGGCTTTCTTTCCTGTTTCGGTCGGCTAGCATTCCTGATTTGGCGGTCGTTCAGCTTCATTTTTACGGTGTTTTTTCAAGGTATTTTTCAGATACCGCAAAAGATACCGTAAATTTTAAGTTACTTCAATTAAACTGAATTAGACGGAATTATACAATTAGGAAGAGGACAATAGGATAGCAATCAGTCTGAAAGCCTTGTATTTATTAGGCTTGGTTAATGGCGTTAGACAGGATTAAACAAAAAAAAACGCCTAAAATTTCTAGGCATTTTTGTATATTGGGACAAAAAGACTTGAACTATAACTTTAATAAACAGTTTATTAAAAGTTTTATTTTCGCAACACTCCAACATACCCCCAAATATACCCCCAATTCGCACAAGTCAAAATTTTAGGCAGGGGTTTTGTTGCTCCCATGATACGCGGGCAGGCGGGGGTTGTCATGAGAATTTGA
>NZ_JBQCVA010000028.1:0-31372 GCF_051962715.1 Neisseria sp. P0008.S010 | reverse complement strand
GTAGGGTTTGCTGCATATTCTGAGATGTTGCCACAAAGTGCCGCCGTTGCTTTTGTCTTGACGAAGGTAGCGGTAAACGGTGTTGTGATGGAGTGTAATCCCGTGGTGTTTATGCAAGTAGGCGCACACTTATTAGGGGCTGAGTTTGCGGCAGATAAGGGTGTCGACGTGTTGAATGAGCTGCGAATCGAGCTTATAGGGTTTTCGCTGGCGCTGTTTGGTCAGTCGGCTTTGCCGTTGGGCTTTATCGGTGCTGTATTGCTGTCCTTGGTTGCAGTGCCGCCTGATTTCGCGGCTGATGGTGCTTTTGTGGCGGTTGGGCTGTTCGGCGATTTCGGTGACGGTGCGGTGGCGGGACAGGTATTGGATAGGGTATCGTTCGTCTTGGGTCAGTTATGTGTGGCTCATGGCAATCTTTCTTGCAGGAAAGGCCGTATGCTGCCGCATACCGGCCTTTTTCTGTTATGGAAAGTTGCACTTCAAATGCAAATCCGCCGCCGTCTGAAAAACATACTCCCGAATAAAGCCGTATCCGCAGAGGCCGTCTGAAAGCTACAATAACGCTTTTTCAGACGGCCTTCAAACATGACACCGCTTTCCTTGCTGTACCGCGCCCTTTGGCAAATCGCCCCGCCGCTTATTCGCCGCTACCTCCGCCGCCGCGCCGTCAAAAACCCCGCCTGCCTCGACTATTGGGACGAACGCTTCGGCCGTCCGCATCCCGCGCCGCTGCAAAACGCCATCTGGCTGCACGCCGTATCCGTGGGCGAAACGCGCGCCGCCGAACCGCTCGTCCGCAGCCTGCGCCGCCGCTTTCCCGACGCGCCGTTGCTGATTACCCAAATGACGCCGACGGGGCGCGAAACGGCGGAAAAACTGTTTCCCGACGCGCAATGCCGCTACCTTCCCTACGACCGTCCCGATTATGTGGCGCAGTTTCTCGACGAACACCGCCCGCGCTTCGGCATCCTGATGGAAACCGAAATTTGGCCGCACCTCATGGCCGCCTGCCGCGAACGGAACCTTCCCTTATTTCTCGCCAACGCCCGCCTGTCGGAAAAATCGCAGCGCGGCTACCTCAAAGCCGCTTCCCTTATCCGCCCGGCCCTGGCCGCCCTGAAAGGCTGCTATGTCCAAACCGAAGCCGATGCAGGCCGTCTGAAAAGCTTGGGCGCGGCCGACCCGAAAGTGTGCGGCAACACCAAATACGACATTTCCCCGCCGCCCGAACAGCTGGAGAAAGCCGCCGAATTCAAACGCAAAATAGGCGGCAGGCCGACGGCGGTATGCGGCAGCACCCGCTTTTACCGCGACCAAGACGAAGCAGAACTGCTGCTGCGGGCTTGGCAGTCCTACCGCGGCGATGCCCTGCTGGTGATTGTGCCGCGCCATCCCGAACGCTTCGAAGCCGTTTTTCAGACGGCCTTAATGCTGGGTTTCCGTGCGCAGAAACGCAGCGACGGCCAAGCAGTGGCTGCCGATACGCAGGTTTGGATAGGCGACAGCATGGGCGAGCTTTATGCCTATTACGCCGCCGCCGATGCCGCCTTTGTCGGCGGCAGCCTGGTGGACAGCGGCTGTCAGAACATCATCGAACCGATTGCCTGCGGCCTGCCGACCGTGTTCGGTTTTTCCACCTACAATTTCGAACAAGCCTGCTGCAGCGCAACCGAGGCGGGCGCGGCCGTTCAGGTGCGCGATGCCGACGAATGGCGCAAGATAACCGAACAATGGCTTTCGGACGACCGGCTGCGCCGGCAGGTATCGGACTGCGCGGAAGGTTTTATCCGCCGCCACCGTGGCGCAAGTGAAACCATCGCCTCGCTGATTGCGGAGGCCGTCTGAAAATATAATCCATCGGATAAGGACGCTTTATATCGCCATCAGCTGACGCAAGTCTGACGCGCAGGCGGGAGTTTGGACTGTGCGACAGATTCTGAGCGTTTCTGAAAATCCGATGCCTGGATTCCCGCCTGCGCGGGAATGACGAATTCTGCCGTGGGCGGTGTGAGCGGCGCGTTCGTGTTTGGATTTTCGCTTGCACGGATTGGTTAAGAATCCGGGCGTTTTACAGTCAAAACGCCCGCCGTATATCACGGCGGGCGTTTGTTTTTTTCAGACGGCCTTGAATTCAGATTTCAAGTGCAACACTATGGTACCAGCGGTTGGAACAGATTCAAAAATAAAACACTTGGCGTTTCGCAGCCAAGAGTTTTTCTCGGCCGGTGATTCAACTCATCTTGAACCCTGCGTATCTCCCGATCACTGATGTTTCGGAAGTCGGTTTGTTTGGGGAAATATTGCCGGATGAGTCCGTTGGTGTTCTCATTCAGCCCTTTCTCCCAAGAATGGTAAGGGCGGCAAAAATAGGTTTCCGCCTTCAATGCTTTGGCTATTTTGGTGTGCTGGTAGAACTCTTTGCCGTTATCCATGGTGATGGTGTGCACTCTGACTTTATGTGCCTTTAATGCCCTGACGGCTGTCCGGGTAATGGATAAAACCGCTTACGTCTAGCTTGTCATAGCTGCTCAGACTATCGGTATAAACAATGCTGTCCGGCATGATTTTCTGTTTGCTAACAGGCATCAACGTATCGGACTTGGCATTATTTACGACAACGATATAGACCCGTCCGTTACGTTTCAGGATGCCAAAGACAACTACTTTCTTGCCTCACCGCGACCACGTCTGCCTTTACGCCGTCCGCCGAAAGAGCTTTCGTCCAGCTCGACGGGACCCTCGAAACCTCATCGGCAGCCAAGGCCAGATAATGGCTGATGACCATACGGATTTTGCGGTAGAACAGGACTGCCGAATTGGGATGGATACCCAAAATATCGGCGGCAGAACGGGCGGTAACTTCGAGTACAAAAAACCGGAGCAGTTCTTTCTGTACTTTTTTATTTAATTTGCAGTGTGTTATCTTCATATTCCGAGGGTAACATATCTGCTAATCTAGTACAGCCCCGTTTGGTCAGCCGGCTTTGCCGTTGGGCTTGTTCGGCGCTGTATTGCCGCCCTTGGGTACGATGCCGCCTGCTTTCGCGGCTGATGGTGCTTTTGTGGCGGTTGGGCTGTTTGGCGATTTCGGTGACGGTACGGTGGCGGGACAGGTATTGGATAGGGTATCGTTCGTCTTGGGTCAGTTGTGTGTGGCCCATGACAATCTTTCTTGCAGGAAAGGCCGTATGCTACCGCATACTGGCCTTTTTCTGTTATGGAAAGTTGCACTTCAAATGCGAATCCGCCGCCGTCTGAAAACACCTTCAGACGGCCTCTCCGATTTCCAGTATCATCACGCCTTTACACAACCGCAACCAAACATGAAAAAAGCCAAACGCTACCCCTTCCTCAAACTGCAACGGCAACGCTTCACCCTGCATTTCGACAACCAATCCTCCGCCGCAGGCATCCCCTCCGAGCGCGACTTCTACCGCTGGGCATGGCAGGCGGTCAAACAACACCACCGCCGCGCCGACATCTCCCTGCTCCTGCTCGACGAAGAACCCGCCCGCGCCTGCAACCGCGATTACAGAGGCAAAGACTACGCCACCAACGTCTTGAGCTTCGCCCTCGACGAAGGCGAAACCATGTACGCCCCCGCCCTTTCAGACGGCCTGCACGGCGATTTGGTCATCTGCCCGCAAGTCGTCTTCAAAGAAGCCGCCGAACAAGGCAAAACACCCGAACAACACTTCGCCCACCTCACCATACACGGCGTTTTGCACCTGATGGGCTACGACCACATCGAAGATACCGAAGCAGAAGAAATGGAAGCCCTTGAAACCCGCCTGCTAAATCAGTTAGCATACCCCGACCCATACTCACAGGACGAACAATAATGGATGACAGCCCGTCGAAACCCAACTTTTTCGAACGACTCATCAGCCGCATCAACGGCGACGCACCTGATACCGCCGAAGGCGTATTGGCCCTCCTGCGCCAAGCGCACGAACAACAGGTATTCGACACCGACACCCTGCAACGGCTGGAGAAGGTACTCGACTTTGCCGAACTCGAAGTGCGCGACGCCATGATTACCCGCTCGCAAATGAGCGTCATCAAATCGACCGACAGCCTCGAACGCATCATCCCCTACGTCATCGAAACCGCACACTCGCGCTTTCCCGTCATCGACGGCGACAAAGACACCATCCTCGGCATCCTGCACGCCAAAGACCTGCTCAAATACGCCTTCAACCCCGAACAGTTCAACCTCGAACAACTCCTGCGCCCCGCGTTTTTCGTTCCCGAAGGCAAATCCCTCAACGCCCTGCTCACCACCTTCCGCGAGCAAAGGCTGCACATGGCCATCGTCATCGACGAATACGGCGGCACATCCGGCCTCGTTACCTTTGAAGACGTCATCGAAGAAATCATCGGCGACATCGAAGACGAATTCGACGAAGACGATTCCGCCGACAACATCTTCGCCGTTTCCGCCGAACGCTGGCGCATCAACGCCGTCACCGAAATCGAAGACATCAACGCCTTCTTCGGCACGGACTACCGCAGCGAGGAAGCGGACACCATAGGCGGGCTGGTCATCCAAGAACTCGGCCGCCTGCCCGTACGCGGCGACAAAATCATCCTGCCGCCGCTGCAATTCACCGTCGCCCGCGCCGACCACCGCCGCCTGCACACCCTGATGGCCATGCGTGTGAAGGAATAAATCCGCGGATACAAAACGAAAGGCCGTCTGAAAACCGGAAAACGGTTTTCAGACGGCCTTTATCATTATTTTCGTTACATCAGGCTGTAAAGCGGGTAACCCTTGGGCACGACATGTGTCTTCCCGTTATACGGCATCGGGTATTTCTGCTGCCGGTATCGCTTCTTGCCCTGCGTTCCGCTGAGTGAGGCTTCAACCGCCCACACATCAAATTCGGGCTTCAAGCGGCGGTTAAACGAAACATCTGCGTCCAAAGAGGTTTCCATTTCTTCGCAATGGCGCCGCTCCCGCCCTTTGTATACTGTGCAATTTCCGTAATAAGCCCCGTTGTCCAAACCAGTCGGAATGTAGCTGTTGGCGATACGGTTGCGGTTGTCGCTGAACAGCAAAAACAACCCTGTCACTGTCGAACCTTGTCCGGTATAGGCCGTTTCGACGGCATAGCCCCAATTTTGCCCGCCTACCTGCATAAACCGCCAATCTTCGGCATCGGGCGTTTTACCCCACGCGCCGACTTCATCTTTGCCGTGCAGCTTGATTGCCCACTTGCCGCCCTCCTTCTCCAAAACGAACACTTCTGCCAGGCCGGACGAGGCATGCGAATCATTTATCCGTTTTTCTTCAAGGTCGTAGGCAAAACCCGTATAGAGTTCGTAGCGCGTGGTTTTGCCGTTGCGGGTAACGGTATGTCCGGCCGCGCGTTTCATACAGTAGGCCGTATTTCGAAGACTCTGACTGCCCTTGGGCGGGTCGGACAGTTGGCATTTTTCGGCCGCCAAAGGGCGGTTGTAATGCTGTTCGATTACATGACCGATGGCAGCATCATCGGCAGGTGCCGCCAAAGCCGGCATGACCAATACGGCCGGGATAAGGGTAGAAACGATGCGTTTCATTCAAAACTCCTGATTTTGTGTTTGATGCGTAGAACGGACAGTCAAACGGTTGCCCTGCCGCAGTGGGCAAAGAAAAGGCTTACGCAAAGCCTGCCGCTCCGTTCGTCCGCAAAAAAATTGCGGCGTGTTTCAGGCAAAGGCCGTCTGAAAACCGAAAAATCGTTTTTCAGACGGCCTTTGACAAAATTCAGCCCCATGCGGCAAGAAATTCGCGCCAATGTTCCTGCCCGTCCGCCAGCGTTTGCAAATAATTTTTCAGACGGCGGATTTCCTGCTCGTACTCGTCGCCGTCCAACGCGCCGCTCATCAGGCGGAAACGCAGGTACATCAAATAAGTATTGGCCGCATCGGTTTCACAGTAGTCGCGGATTTCTTTCAGACGGCCTTCATGAAACGCCTGCCAAACTTTACCGCCGTCCATGCCCAATTTTCCGGGGAAGCCGCACAGCTTGGCCATATCGTCCAAAGGCACATTGGCACGGGGCTGGTAGAGGGCGAGCAAGTCCATCAGGTCGCAATGGCGGTTGTGATAACGGCTGATGTAGTTGTTCCATTTAAAATCGCGGCTGTCGCCGAAGTCGCCCTCGCCCATGTCCCAATAACGGGCGGCCGTGATGCCGTGTATCAGGGCGCGGTAGTGCAGAACGGGCAGGTCGAAACCGCCGCCGTTCCAGCTCACCAGCTGCGGCGTGTGCGTTTCAATCAGCTCAAAAAAACGCGCAATCACCGTTTCCTCGTCATCGCCGATTTCACCTATCGTGCCGACGTGGATTTTGTCCTGCCCCCAACGCATACAGCAGGATATGGCCACCACCTGTTGCAAATGGTGTTGCATAAAATCGCTGCCTGTCCGCGCACGGCGTTTCTGTCGGGCGAATTCCACCACCTCCGCGTCCGCTACTTCCGATGGTAAGTCATATAGCGTGCGGATACCGCGCACATCGGGAACCGTCTCAATATCGAAAGCCAAAATCGGTGTCATACTCGTATTCTCGCTGGGAATCTGACCATAATTGAGCGGATTGTGCAGCAAGGCGCGACTTTTGTCATGCAAAATACTTAGCCCTGCGCGCTTTTTTTCGGCATAATACCGACCCGGCGACAACGCCCGAATTTTATTGAGAAAACGAAAGCCAACATAAATATGAAAAGAAACACCCTCACCGTCCTGGCTGCCGCCCTGCTGATTGCCGCCTGCGGTCAAAACCAGGTCGGCACAACCTCAGCGCAAGCTGCCGGCAAAACAGCCATCGGCTCAGGCTCGGCGAACGGCAAAATCGATGCTTCCGTCGAACAAACCATCCGTGGAAAATTAGAAAAAGCCTATGTCGAACAGCAAGTTAAAGTACTGTCTGTCCACCCTACCCCGCTGGACAACCTGTATGAAGTCGTCTTAAGCGGCAAAACCGTCATCTATACCGATGCCAAAGGCGACTACATGATTGTCGGCGACTTCATCGACATTAAAAACCGCAAAAGCCTGACCGACGAGCGCACGGCACAATTGAGCGCGGTCGAATACGACAGCCTGCCTTTCGACATGGCGATTAAAGAAGTGCGCGGTAACGGCAAACTCCAAGTAGCCGTCTTCTCCGACCCTGATTGTCCGTATTGCAAACGTCTGGAGCACGAATTTGCCAAGATGACCGATATTACCATCTACAACTTTATGATGCCTTTGACCGGCCTGCACCCGGACGGCGCGCGCAAAGCCCAACAGATTTGGTGTCAACCCGACCGCACCGCCGCTTGGACGAAATGGATGCGAGAAGGAAAAATGCCGCCGCAAGTTCCCGTATGCGACAACCCTGTCGATGAAACCACTTCGCTGGGCGAACAGCTCGGCTTCCACGGCACTCCGGCCATCGTTTTCCCCAATGGCCGTACACAGGCCGGTTATACGCCAATGCCGCAACTGGAAAAAATCATCAAAGACAATCAAAAATAAGCTGAAAAGCATACAAAGGCCGTCTGAAACCTATTTCGAGGTTTTCAGACGGCCTTTTTACTTTTCAAACTATGCGCTTCAAATCCAGCCCAGCGTATTGGCGAACACCAGCAAAATCGCCACCGGTGCGAGGAAGCGCAGGGCGTTGAGCCACAGCACAATCAGGGCCTGCGGCACGCTGCTGCCTTCGCGCATGTGCGCCAACACATCGCTCTTCTGCCGTATCCAGCCCACAAACACCGCCACCAAAAGCGAGCTGATCGGCATAATCAGCGCGGTAATCATGTAGTCCCACAGGTCGAACAGCGTTTTGCCGAACAGCTTCCATTCGGCGAGCACACCGAACGAGAGCGCGGAGGGGATGCCGACAATAAAAATTGCCGTGCCGATTATCCAAGTGGTTTTGCTGCGTTTGCTTTCGTCTTCGCGGATGGCGGCGGCAATCACGGTTTCCAGCATGGAGAAGGCGGAAGTGAGCGTGGCAAATACCACCAGCAGCATAAACACGGCAAACAGAATTTGCCCCAACGGCAGCTTCATAAACACGGCGGGCAGCACCACGAAAATCAGCCCCGGCCCCTGCCCCGGCTCAAAGTTGAAAGCGAACACAGCAGGGAAAATCACCAAACCGGCCAACAGAGACACCAGCAGGTTCATCCACATAATGCTGTTGCCGGAGCGGAACAAATCCTGTTTTTTATCCAAATAGGCGGCATAAGTAATCATGGTGGATACGCCCAGGCTCAGTGCAAAGAAAGCCTGTCCCAGCGCGGTAAGCATGGTTTGCGGCGTGAAGTGCGACCAATCGGGCTTGAGCAGGAAGGAGATGCCCGCCATCGCGCCGTCCAGCGTGAGCGAACGCACAGCCAGCAATAACAGCAACACAAACAGCGCGGGCATCATGTATTTGTTGGCGCGTTCGATGCCTGCCGCGATGCCGCTTTTCACCACCCATACCGTCATCAGCATAAACAGCCCCTGATAAGCGATTGAGCCGACGGGATTGGAAATCGTGCTGCCGAACAGCGCGTTGAAATCCGCATTTTGGTGGATGTTGCCGTCAAACGCGTGCACCACATAATTCAGCACCCAGCCGCCCACCACGCTGTAAAACGACAGCAAAATAAAGCAGGCAAACACGCCCATACGCCCGATCCACGGCCACAGGCTGTTCGGCGCGAGCGTTTTAAACGCATCCACCGCGTTTTTGCCGCTTTTGCGGCCGATATAAAACTCGGCCAGCTGCACCGGCAAGGCCACCAAGATGGTGAACACCAAAAACATCAACACAAACACCGCGCCGCCGTTGGTACCGGCGGTATAGGGGAATTTCCAAATCGCGCCCAAGCCGATGGCGGAACCGGCGGCAGAGAGGATGAAGCCGATTTTGGACGACCAAGAAGCAGGGGTTTTCATAAATGTAATAACCTGTAAAGACCAACGAAGGGCGCGATTGTAGCAAAACAGACAGGCGTAAATCCGCCTTGAAACCGGCGCGGTGAAATTAAGCAGGATTGCTGCACGGAACAAACCGCATTCAACCTACCGTTTTAGGAAAACGGCATCACATGAAATAAAATGCCGTTAATTTAAAAAATTAAAAATAATATTTTAAACAAAAAGCAAAAAGGCCGTCTGAAAACGCTGCCTGCCGTTTCAATACAGCAGAGCGGTCAAAGCCGAAATCAGCACAGGTGCGGCCAGCGTCAAAATAAAGCCGCTGACAATCGCGTATTTCACATATTCCGGCTCACAGTTTTCCTTTACAAATGGCAGTGCGGAATCCATCGCCGCCGCGCCGGAAAGGCCGATGGCGGCGGCAGGCTGGGTTTTGCCGAAAAAATAGAGGAATACGATGCTGAACATTTCGCGAAAAAAATCGGTCATCAAAGCCGTCGCACCCATTTCGGCAGACACCAGTTCGCCCACCATCGGCCCCGACAGGGAAAACCAGCCGAAGCCTGCCGACAGCATCAGGCTTTGGCCGAACGAATACGGCGTCAGAAGGGAAAAAGCCAAACCTGCCGCCGCCGTGGCCGCCGCTGCAAACAGGGGCAGCAGGAATACGCGCCGCTTCAAGCCGCCCAGGCGGACATGCACCAAATCCGTCCCCACCAAAAAAATCAGCAGATACAGAACCTGCGTGCTGCCGATTACGCCTTCCAAAGTACCGTGCGGCAACAGGCGGTAGGCCGCCACGCCCGCTGCAAACGCCGCCACGGCTTTGAGACAGCCGAAAAAAGGCGGCCAAAAACTGCCCGACGGTGCCGCCCTGCCGCCCTTACGGTACAGCAGCGCGGCGGTAAAGGCGGTAATCAGCGAGGAAAGCAGCAAGGCGCGTTTCACGACATCCGCACCCAAAGCCTTATCGGTAAAAATGCCGCCGAATTCCGCCCCCATCAAAAACAGCAACAGCAGCACCACGGCCGACAATGGTTTGAGCATCTGCCGCAAAACAGACGGCGGCAGGATTTTCCCCACTGCAAAACCGAGCAGCAGCAAACCCGACACCGATAAAACAGGCAAGAGGGAAGTCATGATTTGTTCTCACTTATTTGTAGGAAATCGTCGCATTGTTTACACTTTATTCTACGACGTACAACTTTTATTTTTGCTTGAATGCTTTTTAAGCAAAAGCCGAAAGTGTAAACAACGCTGTTGATTTCCACAACACACATAGGATGAGGCCGTCTGAAAGCTTTATTCACTGTGCCCAAACCTGCGCGTAAACCGCTTTCAGACGGCCTGTTACCGCCTGTTCGCCGAATTCTTCCAAACAGGCGGCGCGCAGGGCTTCGGCCGGATAGCGCGCGCGGTTTTCCGCCATTTCCAGCAGGGCTTCGGCCAAGGCTTCGGGCTGTTCTTTCGGCACGAGTAGGCCGTTGTTTCCGTTCACGATGCCCTCCGGCCCGCCGCAGCGGGTGGCGATGACGGGCAGGCCTTGCGACAAGGCTTCTATGAATACCACGCCGAAGGTTTCGTTGCGGCTGGCGAGTACGAAAGCGTCGCTGCCGCGCATCAGCCGCAAAACCGCGCCGTTATCCAACGCGCCGAGGAAATCCACCGCCGCATCGATTTTCAGACGGCCTGCCTGACGTTTCAAAGCCGCCTCTTCCACGCCGCCTCCGCCGATTTTCAACCGCAAATCCGGCCGTTTTTCCAGTGCGCGGGCGAAGGCGTCCAGCAAAACGTCGAAGCCTTTGTTGCGGTTCAAATGTGCCACCGAGCAGAAGGTAAAGCCGTTTGAGGCCGTCTGAAAACCCCTTTCGGGCAAAGGTTCGCAAAACGCCGCGCCCAGTATATTGGGCAGATACCGCCATTCCGAGCCGCAGTATTCGGAAGCCAGCAGGCGGCAGAAATCGGGGCTGACGGCAAACCGTGCCGCCGCGCCGTCCGCCGCCGCCCTCATGGCCGCGCGTTGCCACGGCCTGATTAAGCCGCGCGCGTAAGTGCTGCTGTGTTCGGTGATGACGTAGGGGATGCCGTGCCGCCGCGAGATGCGGTGCGCGAGGATGCCGCCGTGATTGACCGCATGGGCGTGCAGGATGTCCGGCCGCCCCTGTTCGGCCAGATAGCGTTCGAACAGGCGCATTCCGGCGACCACCCAGCGTTCGCGGTCGAGATACGGGATGCGCGGGAAGAAATAAACGCTGTGGCGCGTATAGGTGGGAATCGGGCCGTCTGAAAAACATTCCGTTCCATAACGGCCCGAGAATATTTCGCGCAAGCGGCGCGGCGAACGGAACAGCGGCGCAACCACGCCGACGCGCAAACCGGCGCGTTGCAGGGCGTGCGCCTGCTGACGGAAGAAGATGCCGTCCAAAGATGACGGCGTTTCGGGATACCACGAAGGCAGCAAAAGGACGTGCATTATCGGTTATTCCTTGTTTTCAGACGGCCTGCCAAACGGCGGTAACGCCAAGCCAATGCCGCCAAACCAACCAGCCACACGGCGGCGAAATAAGGATACAGGCCGTCGCCGCAAGCCGTGTAGGCGAGGCAGGCCGCCAGACAGGCCGCCGTCGTGCCGTAGAGCGTGCCGCGCGGCAGCGGCTGCCACAAGCGGGCGGACAATTCGGTTTTCAAGGCGAAAAACAGCCAAAACGACACCGCCGTCGCCATCGCCGCCCCGCGCGCGCCCCACAGCGGAATCCACAGGTTCAGCAGCAACAGGTTGCACAACAACGCGGCCAGCGAAATCAACGGCACCGGCCAATTCCGCTTGCTGACATGAATGCCGATGCCGCTAACTTCGGTGAGCGTATAAAGCAACGGAAACAGCAGCGACGACAGCAGCACGAACTGTACCGGCGCATACTGCGGCGGCAACAGCAGCGTAACCGCAGGCGACAACAGGCCGGCCAGGCACACAACCGCTGCCGCCGCGTCCGTCATCTGCCGCGCCACCGCCGCCACCTTCGCCGTATCCCCGCCCTGCGCCACCCACTTGAACACCATGGGCGACCAAACGGTGGAAAACACGCTTTGAAACACCATCGCCGCCGCGCCGAAACTGACCGCCATCGAATACACGGCCAACTCTTCCAAGCCCGCCAAATCGCGCAACAGCCAGCGGTCTATCGAAGTAAACGCCCAATAAATCAAACCGCCCAAAGCCAGCGGCAGGCCGTACTTGAGGCCGTCTGAAAGCTGCCGCGCGTCAAACGGCACACGAAACGCGGCGGCGCATTCACGCCGCGTCTGCCACAGCAGCAACCCCGCCGCCGCCCACTGGGAGGCCGCATACACCGCCGCCAACACCCAAATATCCGCCCGTGTGCCGAAGCAGGAAACGGCCGCCACCGCCGCCAACACCAACAGCTTGGGCAGCAGTTGGCTGAAAGAAAAAGCCAGCGCGCGCTCCTGCATCCGCAAAATCAGCGACAAATAGCGCACCGGCAGCAAACCGGCGGCAAACAGCAGGCACAGCAGGCTCAAAGTCCCGTCGGCCAAACCGAAAATCTTTTCAGACGGCATCTCGGGCGCGGACAGCCAAACCGCCGTTGCGGCCGCCGCACCCAAAAGCAACGGCGGCCAGGCCAGGTTTTTAAACAAAGCCGCCTGCCTCCCGCCGCAATGGTGGAACTCGCGCACATAAGCCTGATCCAGCCCCAAGCCCAGCACGATTAAAGCCAGCGAGGCCGCCGTTTGCAGCAGCACGATGCGCCCGATGTCGCCGCCGGCAAAATGCCACGACATCAACGGCAGCGTCAGCAGCCCGGCGGCGGCACTGCCGACCGGCCCCAAGGCATAGGCCAGGAGTTTGTTTCGATTCATAAAGGAAATGGCGGGAAGAAACCGGAAAGCCGCACATTATAGCGGCTCGCCACAAAAACGATACGGCGGTACTGCCGCCCCGTTATCCGAAAGGCCGTCTGAAAACCTGTTTTACGGTTTTCAGACGGCCTTTGCTGTATTTCAAACCGTCAAAGATTATTTCTTCTGCGAACCGCCGAAGCCGATCTGTTTCGAATTGCCGCCGTTACTGAAATACGCGCTGCCGGCCAATTCGTCGGCTTGAGGGCCGTACAGAGTCAGGCCGTAGCTGCCGCCGGTCAGGCCGCTTGACACCGCCCTGCCGCCGTCCACGCCCACCGTGCCGTCAGGACGGGCATGCAGCCTGTGGTTTTCCAACATAACCTTGTTCACG
Organism: Neisseria sp. P0008.S010; assembly: GCF_051962715.1. Lineage (NCBI taxonomy): Bacteria > Pseudomonadati > Pseudomonadota > Betaproteobacteria > Neisseriales > Neisseriaceae > Neisseria > Neisseria sp. P0008.S010. The sequence continues at coordinate 18,209 of NZ_JBQCVA010000028.1, read as the reverse complement.
CCCTTCAGGCCGGTAATGCTGCCCTCGCCGGTTTTCCTACCGAAATCGATGGTGTAGTCCAATTTGCCGTTGCGGTCGTCGCCGCCGGCAAACGCCAAGCCTTCATAACGGATTTTGCCGCTCGGCAGCTTGTCTTCCGTCGTATGTGTGCCTTGGATGGTATTGACTTCGAATTTGGTATCGACGGGACGGATGCTGCCGTCGGGATATTTTCCGCCCGCCGGATGCCTGCCGGCCACCACGGAATAATTTTGCTTGTAAATGAGCAGCTCGCCGTTTTCCTTGGTTTGGTCGGCATGATTGAGTTCGTACTCCAAGCCCGTTATTTTTCCCGTTTTTTTATAACTGATGTCGATTGTTTCACCCTTGCGGTAAGTCTTGACCCGGTCGGCGCCGCTTTTTTCGCTGTCGGTAATGGTGATGGTGTCGTTTTCAGACGGCAGCAGGCTGTTTGTCTCGCTGCTGTCCACGGTCAGCCGGTTGAACTGCCCTTTGACTTTCGGATTCAGCGGATCGGTTATCGCACCCGCCAAACCGTCGGCAGTCCGACCGCAGCCGGCCAGCATTAAAGAAACGGCAATCACGCTAAAAAAATACTTGTTTTTCATAATACTATCCTTATTCAAACACCATAATGCAACGTTATTATTGTAACATCATCCCGTCCTGCTTACGGGCTTCGGTATTAAATAAGACAATTTGTCCAAACAACAATCTGATAATAAATAAAAAATAAGTTTGTAAAAATCAAGACACCGCACTCCCGCCTGCAACCGCCTTTCAGACGGCCTGCATTTTATTTACAATACCGTTTGAATGTTTACATTACGAAACACGATATGACTTCAAAATCACAAACCGACCGCCGCGACTGGCGGGCGCAGGAAATGCTGCTGCTGCAACAAGTCATCCAAAACCTAGGCAAAGACGGCGGCGCGCACCACACCGCCCTGAAAATCATGCTGCAACTGATGAGCGAATTTTTCGGTTTGAACCAAGGGCGCATCGTCCTGCAGCACATCGACGACGAAAACGCATCCATACGCTACGCCTACGGCATGTCGCCCGAACAAGTCGCGCGCGGCGTATACGCGCCCGACGAAGGCATCACCGGTACCGTATTGAAACATGCCCACATGATTGTGGCCGACGACGTGCGCAACGACCCCCTGTTCCTCGGCCGTACCGTCCTGCGCGAAGACATGCCGCCCGAACAAACCATGTTCATCGCCCTGCCGATAGCCGCCCACAACCGCACCTTCGGTGTACTCGCCTGCCTGCGCGCCCGCTACAGCCCCCGCCCGCTGCACGACGACATCTCCCTGTTGAAAATCCTGTCCACCCTGGTCGGCCAACTGCTCTACATCCACGAAAACAACGAAGCGCACACGCAAAAACTGCAAAGCCAAAACCAAAAACTCAAACAAACCCTGCAATCGCACAGCCGCCGCTACGGCATCGTCGGCTCGTCTGCCCCTCTTTTGAACGCCGTGAGCGAACTCGAACGCGTGGCGCACAGCAACGCCAACGTTTTGCTGCTGGGCGAAAACGGCACGGGCAAGGAAATGTTCGCCCGCACCCTGCACACCGCCGGACGGCGCGTCGGCCAACCCTTCATCAAAGTGGCCTGCAACGGCGCGGACAACGACACCCTCGGCCGCGAAATCTTCGGCCAAGGCGAAGAAGGCGGGCTGCTCGAACAGGCCGACGGCGGCACGATATTCTTCGACGAAATCGCCGCGCTGGACGCAGACCTTCAAAGCCGCCTGCTGCACGTTCTGCAAAACAACGCCGTACAACGGCTGGACGGCGGCAAAGCCCGCAACATCAACGTCCGCATCATCACCGCCACCACGCGCGACCTTGCCGCCGAAGTGGAAAGCGGCCGCTTCGACCCCGACCTCTACTACCGCCTCTACGTCGTCCCCATCCACCTGCCCACTCTGCGCGAACGCCGCAGCGACATCCCCGAACTCGTCGCCTACTTCATGCACCGCATCAACCGCGAAACGGGTAAAAACGTCAATCTGACCACCGAAGCGGTGGAACAACTGCAATACTACTCCTGGCCGGGCAACGTCTTCGAACTCGAACGCTTCCTGCATGAGCTGGCCAAACAAAGCGAAGGCAACATAGCCGACGAACATCAGGTTTGGCAGCTGCTCAACCTGCAATCGGCCAAGCCCGTTCCCGCCGTCGCCCCCAAGCCCGCCCAACGCGCAAAAAACGCCGGCTTCGCCGTTCAGGGCAACCAAGCGCGGCCGTACCTCCAAGCCGATTCCCATTCGCTGGAAAAAATCGAAGAAACGCTGGCCTACTGCCGGGGCAACAAAACCCAAGCTGCCCAAATGCTCGGCCTCTCCACGCGCCAGCTTTATTACCGGCTGGAAAAGCTGAAAAAGGAAAAAGAAGGGCAATAAACCCTGCCGGTTCCGACAAAAGGCAAATACGGCATGGAGGCCGTCTGAACATTTTCAGACGGCCTCCATGCCGTATTTTTTGCCGCTTTATTCCGATTTGGCCCATATGAGCCGGATGCGGTACATTGGAATCAGAAATGGCGGCCGTTATCGGCCATTAGGCTTTAAGGCCGTCTGAAAGCTGCATCTGCCGTTTTCAGACGGCCCCAACCCATCGGTGGCGGCAAGTATTAGAAACTGTAATTCACCCGCGCCGTATAAGTACGCGGCGCGCCGGGCATGGCGTCGGAACGCCAGTATTTTTGATTGAACAGATTGCCGACGGCGAAAGTGAGGTTCAGATTTTTGCGGTTCCAGCCGAGCATGGCGTCGGTGCGGGCGAAGCCGGGAAGCGTGGTGGTTGCTTTTTGGCTGGAGTTGTAGCCGTAGCGTTTGCCCGTACCAGTTACGCCGATTTCGCCATAAAGGTTTTCAGTCGGCGTGTAACGGAAAAACAGGTTGCCGGTAACGTTGCTGGTGTTATTCAAATGGATGCCCATTCGGTCGGGATTTTCTTTGTCTTCAACGACTTTCGCCTGCATCACGCCCAACGAACCGCGCAGATAGAGTTTTTGGGGGATGATTTGCCCGATGGCGGACAATTCCACGCCACGCGAACGGTGTTTGCCGCCGACTGCCCAAGTGTAGGGATCATTTTGCGCGTCGGGGCGGTAGCGGATATTGAAGCGTTCGATTTGGTAGGCGGACAATGTGGTGCTGAGGCGGTCGTCCAGCCAACTGCTTTTGACGCCGGTTTCGTATTGGCGGGTGTACTCGGGGTCGGCGTTGAACACGGCGGCAGACGAAGTGTCGATACTCAAATAGCCGCCGCGTCCGCCATAAGGCGCGAAGCCTTTGTTATACGAGGCGTAGAGCGTGTGAGCGGGCGTTACGTTCCACACTGCGCCGATGTTGGGGCTGAACGAGTGGCCGCTGTACTGGCGGCTGCTGCCGGTGAGTTTGTTTTCGGAATTAAAGGTGTATTTGTCGTAACGGCCGCCGAGGACGAATTTCAAGTCGGGCGTGGCGGAGAAGATGTTTTGCACAAAAATGCCGTAGGAGTCGGCTTTGTGGCGGTTTTGGGTGAGGACGGGTTGCAGCCTGCCCGAAGCCGGCCAGCTTGCGCGGTCGTAGGGGTTGATGGAGGCGGAAAAGGCGCGGCTGAAACCCAATGTCGGGTTGCGGTGTTCGCGGCTGTAATCCATGCCTACGGTCAGGTGGTTTTCAAAACGGCCGATGGTGTAGTCACCGTTGAGTGTGAAATTGGACGACAGGGTTTTGTTGTCGGTCTGCTGCCAGGCGTAGTTGCGTTTGATTCGGCCGCCGTTTTCGCTGCCTGCATAGAAATGGTCGAAATCCTGCGCCGCCGTGCGGTGGGCGAGCTGCCATTGGGCGCGCCATTTGTCATTGAAGGAATATTCAAGGTCGGAACGCCAAACTTGCAGCTTGTCTTTGACAAAATCGTTCGGGTGGGCAAAACCCATGCGGTAAGGCAGTCCGAAGCGGTCGTACACGGACTTGGTCGGACTGCGGTCGGGCGTGCGCTCCACATTGTCGTAGGTGTATTGCCCCGTCCATTTCAAGCCGTTGTCGAGTTTGACGGTAATGCTGGGCGAAACCATGACGTTTTTGCTATCTATGCCGCTGCGGAACGAATTGGCGCGCCCGACTTCGCCGGTGAGGCGGATGGCGACGTTTTTGTTCAGCACTTCGTTGATGTCCATATTCAGGCTGCGGTTTGCCCACGAGCCGTAAACCGCACCGATGTTGCGGCTTTGTTTGAAGTTGGCGTATTTGCTGACCATATTGATGACGCCGCCGCCGTTGGTGCGGCCGTAAAGCACGGAAGACGGGCCTTTCAGGATTTCCACGCGCTCGATGTTGGCAGTGCTGCGGCGCACCTGGCCGCTTTCGCGTATGCCGTCGCGGTAAATATCGGATGCGTCGGCTTGGAAACCGCGCAGGAAAATGCTTTCGCCGCGCATATCGTAGGCAGCGTCGATGCCGGCGTTGCCTTCGAGGATGGAACTCAAATCGTTCGTGCCGTAGTTTTTGTTTTTCTGGATGTTGAGCGTATCGACGGTTTGCGGCGTTTCTTTGATGAGCTGGCCGTTGCGGGTAACGGCGGCTTCGTCGTAGTTGATGTAGCCTTTGAGTACGCTGGTGTCGGACTGTCCGACCACGGTAACGGTGGGCAGGGTGGCGGTGTAATGTTCGCCGTCGGCAGTATCGGCAGCCTCGGTATCGGCACAAGCGGGAAAGGCGGCCGCCAAAAGGGCGGGAATCAGGGCGGGGTGGATGTATTTTTTCATAAAAGGCTCATTGATATTTGACGGGCGGATTGTAATCAAAATACATCCAATCTTAAAATATAACTATTCCTAGTTGCTTTTATGCGTGGCGGATGGTTGTTTGAACACAACAAAATAGCAATAGGCCGTCTGAAACTGCAAATCATGCTTTCAGACGGCCTCAAGGTTTTACCGCTTACCGGACGGACAGGTTCAAATATAGAAATCCTGATTCATTTCCTCATAAAAATTCTGATTCATTTCCTCCGCCGGTTTGGCATGCGATTTGTTGCCAACGACGCGGGCGGGCACGCCGACGACGGTGCTGTAGGCGGGCACTTCCGCCACCACCACGCTGCCCGCGCCGATTTTCGCGCATTCGTTCACGCGGATGTTGCCCAACACGGAAGCGTTCGCGCCTATCATCACGCCGTCGCCGATTTTCGGGTGGCGGTCGCCGCCCTCTTTGCCCGAACCGCCGAGGGTTACGCCGTGAAGGATGGAAATGTCGTTGCCCAAAACGGCGGTTTCGCCGATGACGACGCCGGTACCGTGGTCAATCATAATCCCCTGCCCGAAACGGGCGGCCGGATGGATATCGACGCCGAACACTTCGGAAGCGCGGTTTTGCAGGAAATAGGCCAGCGTTTTGCGCCCTTCCTTCCACAGGCAGTGGTTGATGCGGTGCGCCTGAATGGCGTGGTAGCCTTTGAAATACAAAAGCGGCAGGCAGTATTGGTCGCAGGCCGGGTCGCGTTCGTAATAGGCGGTGATGTCGGCGCGGACGGCCTCGCCGATGGACGGTTCTTTTTCCAGCGCGTGCAGGTAGAGTTCGTACAGCGTGCGCATATCCATGGTCGGATTGGCCAGCTTGCTCGACAGGTGGAAGGCCAGCACCCGCTCCAAACTGTCGTGCCGCAGCACGGTCATGTGGAGGAAGCTGGCCAGCATAGGTTCTTCCGCCGCCGACTGCTCGGCTTCGTTGCGTATGGTCTGCCACAGGTTGAAATCGGTGTTTTCCATTTTCAGACGGCCTCCGTGCGTAAAAGCGGCGATTGTAGCCGAAAGTATGCACCCATGTGCAAAAGGCCGTCTGAAAACGGGAAATCCTGTTTCAGACGGCCTTTACGTTTATGGCGGATAAAAATAAAAACACCCGCCTCATCGGGGCGGCACAAACCGCATCAACGGTTCCCAGCAGGGCAGCAGGCCGTCTGCAACCGCCATGCGGCTGTCGGCACGGATGCCGGCGACGGCGAGGCAGCGGTTTTCGGCATCGGCGACAATCGGCCACAGCGGGCGGGCAAACGGCGGCACGCCCGCTTCCTGCAATATCTGTTTCGGCTTTTTCCGGCCGCCGAACGTGTGCAACAAGTCGCCGCTTTCGGCGGTGCGGATGCGGACGGTTTGTTCCAGCGCGGCATCGGGCAAGCCGTAGGCAGCGCGGCGCAACTGCCAGCCACCGCCGAGTTCTTTCAGACGGCCTGTCTGCGGCGCGGCACGGCATTGCGCCTGCCAGTCGGGCGGCAGGAAATACAGACGGCCTGCGGCGGCGTGGACGGTTTGCTGCGGAAACTTCCATTCCGCGCCGCCCTGCCCGAGGTTCATCAAAATCCGCTCGAAGTCGTGCAGGGCGGCTTTGCCCGCCGAAACGCCGTGTCCGGCCAGCAGGCGGCGCAAAACCTGTCTCCGGCGGGCGGGCGGCAGGGTGCGCCAACGGGCGGCATCGAACAGCCCGCCGCTTTGCACGGCCGCTTCGTCCGCCGCCGCCGTTTCTTCCAACACGGCCAATTCGTCCTGCAACAGCCCGATGCCGGACAGGATGTGTTGATCCAACTGCGGCAGTCGGGCGCGCCATTGCGGCAGGCCGTCGTTGCGCAGCCAGTTGCGCAGATAGTCGCCGCTGCCGTTGCTGGGGTCGCACACAAAAGCCAGCTTGTGCCGTTCGGCATAGGCTTCCAGCTCGGCGCGTCCGTAAGGCAGCAGCGGCCGCCACAGCAGGGTGCGGCGGTTCAGCGGGCGTACGGTGGGCATGGCGGACAGGGCGCGCAGGCCGCCGCCGCGCAGGGCGGCAAGCATAAAGGTTTCCACTTGGTCGTCGGCATGATGGGCGGCGGCGAGTACGTCGGCTTCGGTTTCGCCGAACACGCGGTAACGCGCCTGCCGTGCCGCCGCTTCGATGCCGAAGCCGTCTGAAACGACATCGACCTTTTGCCAGCGCAACGGCACGGCGAGGCGGCCGCAATAATCGCGGCAAAATTCGAGCCAATCGTCGGCTTCGTCCTGCAAGCCGTGGTGGACGTGGACGGCGGTGAGTTTGATATTCAGACGGCCTGCCAGCCGCGAGAGCAGGTGCAGCAGGACGACGGAGTCGAGGCCGCCGCTGAGCGCGGCTTCGATGTGGCGCGCATGGCGCAGGCCGTCGGGCAGGGCTTGAGCGGGAAAGTCGTTTAAATCGTGCATGGAATCAAGGGCGGCGTATTGCCGGATTGTTTTTTATAGCGGATTAAATATAGAAAATACCGGCCATTCTCATGTCCGCGCGGGCATGACGGCATGGGCGTCCTTATTTCAATTTACGCTAAAAATCGTTGCAGCGGCCGGCTATCGTTCGGGAAGGGGCGGAACGGTTTTCAGACGGCCTCAAAATGGGCGGCGGGCGTATTCCACCCTTTTCAGCCATTCCTTTACCAAACAAACCGCCCATTGCCGCTTGTCAGGCCGTCTGAATGTTTCAGACGGCCTTTGTTGCAAACAGCGGCGTTACGGTTGCCCGCCGTCGCGGATTACCAGGCTGTCCACCCGGCTGCGCCGCTCTGCGCCGCAGTTCTCGTTGTGTACCAGGATACATTGATAACCAACGCAATAGGTGTGGTAATCCTCGACCTCGATGTTGTAGACCGTGGTGCGGTAGCGGCGGTAATGCCGTTGTCCGTCCTCATCCACATACAGCAGGTTCTCGTCGTTCGGCACGTCCAGCCAATCCCGTGTCGGACGGTTCCGCGATTCTTCATTTAGCACCATATCATAGGTGTTGCCCCGATCCGACTGCTCCCAGCCGTAGGCCAGATTGATCGGCTGTATCCATGCCTGGTCGGTATCGCGGTAGGCATACAGCGGGCGGTAATCCTCCACCACGTAATAATCGTTTTTAAGGCCCAGAACTACATCGCCACGCTCAAGTTGGTCGGCGCGCTTCCACACCGGCTGTTCGTACAGCCGCATTTCATAGGGGGTGTGCTTAAATGCCCACAGGGCTTCGTATCTCGCCCTGCCTTCATCCCCGGCAAACACGTATTCGCCGTCGTCGTAATCGCAGCCCTTCCAATAGGCACCGAGCTTACCGAATTGGGGATGCTCAAGAATCAGGTTGGTAACCACGCCGTACACGCAGAACGGGTGGTTGGGAGTAACGGCCAGGATTCCCGCCCCCCCCCGTTCCTTTCGGGGAATTGGGAGAAATTCAACATTACCACTTCCTTGTCTTCATAACGGAAGGTGTTCACCACCCGCTTGGGTACAGCCTCACCGATGCCGTTTTCAGGCCGCGACATCACCAAATCGCCTACCTTCAGTTCGTCTATCGGCGTCCAGCCTTCTTCCGTTTCTACCAAGGTGCCCTTCATAAAGCAGCCCATGCTGGAGGATAGGGCGTTTTCTGCGGCGCACTGGTCATTCGATTCGTTCATGTTGTCTCCCGAAGTTGTGAGTTTTGGATTTTCGGTTTGGGAAAATGGCCGGAAGGCGGCCTGTCGGATGCGGTATTTTTCAGACGGCCTGCTTGCGGTGTGAGGCCGTCTGAAAAGGGAAGGAAGGCATTGTTGCAGGGCCGGGATGTCGCCTTCCTGCCTTATTTGCCGTTTTCAGACGGCCTGTTGAGCCACTGCCATTGTTCGCGGATGGCGCGGGTCAGTGCCTGCTGTTTTTCCTCCGCCGTTTCCAGTCCTTCGGTCAGGCCTTTGTAGTCGAGGGTGACGGACGGGTTATCCGCCTTGCCCCTGATGTTGAGGGGTATCGGCGTGCCTTTGCCGTCGGCGGGGCTGAGCAGCAGGCGTTCGTTCAGGGTCATGTTGTTGAAGTCGGTGCTGCCGTTGAGGACGATGTGCAGACGGTCGGAATCGAGTTCGGCGTCTTCGTGGCTGCTGATGCCGTTGCGGATGGTGCTGCTCATGCTGAAGCGTTGGAACGGGGTGGCGGAACGTTCATCCGTATTAACCGGTTTGTTGCCCAGCAGGCTTTGCAGGGCTTGGTCGAGGTTGATGCCAAGCCAGTTGCCTTTGGTCAGGTTGAGCTGGAGGCGGCCGGAGAGGGTTTTGATCAGGCCGGCACGGTCGGCACCCTGTGCGGTGAGGTCGATTTCCGCGTCGCCCTCGCCGCTGATGTTGCCGTAGCGGAACAGGTCCTGCATCAGCGGGCGGATGTTGATGTTTTTGGCGTATTGCTGGAGGTGGTAGGTGGGGGGGGAGGTGTTGGCCATGCTGATGCCGCCTTCCATGCTGCCGTTGTAAAGTTCGGCACGGAAGTCGGGCAGGACGATGCGCTCGCGGTCGGCCAGCAGGCGGGTGGTGAGGTTGTTGATTTCGAGGTTGGGTGATTGCAGGGTTTTGATGCGGACGGTGGCTTCGATTTCGGGTGCGCCGTCTTTTTGCAGCCAGGCCGGATAGGCGGGCACGGAGGTGTCGGCCAGTCCTTCCAGATAGGGCGACAGGGCGAGTTTGTCCAATTGCAGGTTGGCCGTGAGTTTGGCCGGGCGGTTGTTTGGGCGGTCGGCCACGGTGTAGGTGGCATCCAGTTCGGCCGCCTGGCGGTCGAGCTGGCCGGTAAGCCGTCCCTGCCAACCGCCGCCGTTTTGATAGCGGAATGTTCCGGCCAATTCGCCTATCAGGCGCGGGCGCGGGTTGCCGGTGATGTTGTCCAGACGGGTGGTGAGTTTGACGGCGGGCATTTCCCAGCCGCCCTGCCGCTGCCAGTTCAGCGGGGTGTCGAGTGTGAAGGCGGTTTGGGTCAGCGCGGTTTTGCGGCTGCCGTTGATGCTGAGTTTTTCAACGGCGGCCACGGTGGGATGCAGGGTGAGGCGTTTGGCGGCAATGGTGCCGTCCCACTGCGCGCCGCCGTATTGCGCCGTCAGCACGGCATTGGCGGCGGCGGAAATTTGGGTTTCTCCGGCTTTGATTTGCGGCGATTCGGCGTTCAGGTGCAGGTTGCGCGCGGGGATGTCGATTTTCAGGCGCGCGTTGTTCAATTGTATGCCGCCCGTGCGCCAACTGCCGTTGCCGCCGATGAGGAAGTTCGTCTCGTCGCCCTTATAGTTGCTGCTTCCGCTCAATACCAAATCGGGCATCTGCCAGCCGTCTGCCAGGCGCGCGGCCGTGCCTTCGAACTTCCATTCCGCCTCTTCCGCCCACAGCGGCGTTTTCAGACGGCCTTCCGCTTTGACGGTCGTTTGGCTTTCGTCGGCACCGTTGATTTTCAGGTTGATGTTTTCAAGTGTATGGCGGCTGTCACCCGTGTCCAGCAGCAGGCGGCCGTCTTCGACAATCAGGCGGTCCACCGGCAGCGAACCTTCTTTTTGCAGCAAATCACGGATGTTCCAGCCGCCGTCCGGCGAGCGGTTCAGCATCAGCTCGGGGCGGACGAACACCCATTTTTCGACCGACGGCGTACCGAACAGGCTCGTCCACGACAGGCCGACCCGCATTTCCTCGATGCTGATTTCCGCCGACGCGCCGCCCGGGCGGGTAATTTCCACCTGCTTCAGGGTAACGGTCGGACGGGGGATGACGGATGTTTTGATTTCGGGGCGGTAACGGATTTTGCGGCCCGTTCCGGCCACGGCCTCCTCTGCCGCACGGCGCACGTTTTCCGGCGAAAACAACCACGACAGCAAGGCATATTGCGCGCCGAAGGCCAGCGCGGACAACACTGTGCCGCCGACCAGGCATTTCAGCCAAAACTTACCCGATTGCAAACGTCTCATATCCGAATTAACCGCCGTTGAAAAACAGCTGCGCAGTATAGCAGATTGCTATTGCGGAAGAACGGTTGAAAGGCCGTCTGAAAGGCGTTCTAACCTGATTTTACAGGCATACCCACAACTGAAGTACCGTCGGGGAACGGCTTTCCGCTTCATGTTAAAATGCGCATAGAATTTTTAATCCGTTATCCGAACCGTATTTCACATGAGCAAAACACAATACAGCGAATCCAGCATTACCGTCCTCAAAGGCTTAGAGCCGGTCAAAGAACGTCCCGGCATGTACACCCGCACCGACAGCCCGACCCACATCTGCCAAGAAGTCATCGACAACGCGGCGGACGAGGCGTTGGGCGGTTTCGCCACTGAAATCGACGTGCACATCCACGACGACGGTTCGCTTTCCGTGCACGACAACGGACGCGGCATTCCCGTCGGGCTGCACCCTGTCGAAGGCGTGCCCGTGGTCGAACTCGTGTTTACCCGTCTGCACGCGGGCGGTAAGTTTAATAAAAAAGACGGCGGCAGCGCGTATGCCTTTTCAGGCGGCCTGCACGGCGTGGGCGTGTCCGTGACCAACGCCCTCTCCACCCGTCTTGAAGTAACCGTCAAACGCGAAGGCAAAATCCACCGCATCGTGTTTGCCGGCGGCGATGTGGTCGAGCCGTTGGCGGAAGTAGGCAAATGCGCCGTCAAAGACAGCGGCACCGAAGTGCGCGTCTGGCCGGACGGCAAATATTTTGAAAGCCCGAATTACAGCATTCCCGAACTCGAACGCCTGCTGCGCGCCAAAGCCGTGCTCCTGCCGGGCGTGCGCGTTTCCCTGACCCGTCCGGTCAAAGGCGAAGACGAAGCGCACACCCAAACCTGGCATTACCCCGACGGTCTGAAAAGCTATCTGACCGACCTGATTGCCGACGCGCAGGAAGCCGTGCCGCTGTTCTCCTGCGAAAACTACATTTCAGACGACCACAACAGCGATTTCAGCATCGGCGAAGGCGCCGCGTTTGCCCTGACCTGGTTGGAAGAAGGTTCGTGCGCCAACGAAAGCTACGTCAACCTCATCCCCACCCCGCTGGGCGGCACGCACGAAGCAGGCTTGAAACAAGCCGTGTTCAACGCCGTCAACAACTTCATCAATCTGCACAACCTCCTACCGCGCGGCGTGAAAGTGCAAAGCGACGACGTGTTCAGCAAAACCGCCTTCGTCCTCTCCGCCCGTGTCCTCGACCCGCAATTTCAAGGTCAGACCAAAGACAAACTGACCAACCGCGACGCGCTGAAACTTGTCGCCGCCGTATCGGGCGACCCTTTGGAATTGTGGCTGAACCAAAACGTGGACTTCGGCAAAAAAATCGCTGAACTCGCCATTCGACAAGCGCAGGCGCGGATGCGTTCGGTTAAAAAAATCGAAAAGAAAAAAGGCAGCGGCGTCGCCGTCCTGCCCGGCAAACTGACCGACTGCGAAAGCGAAGACATCCGTGAAAACGAACTCTTCCTCGTCGAAGGCGATTCCGCCGGCGGCTCCGCCAAACTCGCCCGCGACAAAGCCACCCAAGCCATCCTGCCCCTGCGCGGCAAAGTACTCAACAGCTTCGAAGTCCACCCCGACCAGCTCTTCGGCAACGCCGAAATCCACGACATTTCCGTCGCCATCGGCGTCGATCCGCACGGCATCAACGACAATCCCGACTTAAGCGGCCTGCGCTACGGCAAAATCGCTATTCTGTCTGATGCCGACGTGGACGGCTCGCATATTCAAGTTTTGCTGCTGACCCTGTTCTACCGCCACTTCCCGAAACTGGTTGCCGACGGACACATCTACGTCGCCCAGCCGCCGCTGTTCCGCGTCGATGTCAACGCACAAGGCAAAAGCAAACCCGCCCGCAAATTCTACGCCCTCGACCAAAACGAACTCGACAGCATTTTGGAGCGGCTGCAAAAAGAAGGCGTCAAAGAAACCGCCTATTCCATCAGCCGTTTCAAAGGTTTGGGCGAGATGAACCCCGACCAGCTCAAAGACACCACCATGCACCCCGACACCCGCCGCCTGTTGCAGGTGCAAATCCCCGAAGGCGCGGATGACGAAACACGCGACATCTTCGTCAAACTGATGGGCAAAGGCGAAGCCGCCGCCCGCCGCGCATGGATGGAACGCGAAGGCGATACTGCGGAATTGGATATTTAAACGGTTTTCATGTCAGAGGCCGTCTGAAAACCGCCAATCGTTTGGAGAAAAAAAATGTTCGAGTTTTATCAGGAAGACATTCAAGAACCCGGAGAATACCTACATCCCTTCCCGCAGGCGGAAGACATTTTCGTGGCGGAACAGCCATGGCTGAAAGAGCATTTCCTGCCGCTGGTTTCCATCGATTTGGCGGTTTTAAACCCCGATTGGGCAGGGCAGACTCTGCACATGATCAGTCCCATAGAGCCTTATGAAGGCTATATCGGCGACGGCACGGAGCAACACCATAACGAATACACCGCCCCCAACTGGCTGGCCTTCCGCCTGACCGACGACAACCGTTATGAATTTTTGGGCAACGAAGGCTTTTTTGAGCGCAGTCCTATAAACGGTTACAGCGGGGAAGGGGAACTGGAAGAACATGCCGCAGAATTGCGCGCCAGATACAAAAAAAGCCGGAAATATTTTGAAAAACACGGCTTCTTAGTGAATCCATATTATCCCGAATACGAGGGCAAACCTAACCGAGAAAACCTCTTGGATGGCTTGGGTGGCGGCTTTTGCTACGGCAACTGGACGGAAGGCTCGGACATCCCGAGTGCCTTCGCATTAAACCTACAGCCTGCCGGTACGAAACTGGCCGACTTGGACGAGCTGCCCGACGACGGCATAGAAATCTCCTACAAGGGTAACCGCTTCCACTTCATCGCCAGCGTTTCCGCCCACAACTACTGCGACGGCGCGGACGCCATCATCCTGATGTACGAACCCGTCAGCCGCACCGTACTGTTTACATTCGATTATTCCTGACAGGCAAACAGGCGGAAAATCCGCCGCCGCCTTTTTCAGACGGCCTGTCCGACCATCCGCTACACAGAGGAAGTCCTATGAACGAACACGTCCTTTTATTGCACGGCATCCACATGCACGCCTGGACTATGCTTCCGTTTGCCCGCCTGCTGAAACAGCAAGGCCTGTCCGTGCAAACCTTCGGCTATTACAGCATCTGGCAGAAACCCGAACAGCACTGCGCCGCCCTGACTGCGGCGGCGGAAGATTTTTTCAGACGGCATCAAAAGCCCCTGCATTTCGTCGGCCACAGCCTCGGCGGATTGGTATTGCGCCGTTTTGCCGCCGCACGCCCCGATTTGGTGCGCGGCCGCATCGTTACCCTCGGCACGCCGCATCAGGGCAGCACGACGGCCGAAACCATCCGCAACTGGGGCGCGGGCACACCCCTGCTCGGCGGAGCCTACCGCAACATGCTCGACGGCAACCTGCCTGACCTGCCGCCCGGCATCGAACTCGGCAGCCTGGCGGGCAACTCCCCGCTGGGCATCGGCCGCATTTTCAAACTGCAAGGCGAAAATGACGGCACGGTATTGGTGGAAGAAACCCGTTTTCCCGGCATGGCCGACCATATCCTGCTGCCCGTTTCCCACACCGGGATGCTGACCGACAAACGCGTGGCCGGACAAACCGCCGCCTTCCTGCGACACGGCAAATTCGACCGCTGATTCCGCAGCCCGAACCCCGTCTTGAGGGAAAATCGTTTTCCGCACAGACACATAGCGGCACGACCAAACAAAGGCCGTCTGAAAACACAGTTTTTCTGACAGCGAATCAAAAAATGATTCGCCATGTCGAACTGCATTTTCAGACGGCCTCTCCCATTTGCTTCCCGTTCAAGCGGGCGGCGGCACGCTCCGCACCACCGCATTCGCGCCCGCTGCTTCGGCCAGTCGGTACAACACGTCCTGCGGCATATCGCCGTGCCAAAGGCGGGTAATATTGGCCAACACGGGCAGATGGCTCAAACGGCGCACGCGCACCACGGCTTCCGTATCGAGGCGGTACGGATGGTCGGACTCGAAACTCAGCGTGCCGCTTTCGCCGAGGATAATTTGATGGTTGCCGCGCAGCGCGATGCGTTCCGCCGCCACCAGCCATTCGTTATACGAATGATGCTTGTCTTTACACAACACCACCGGCGTATTCAGACGGCCTACTTCGTCCTGCAACACCCTGTTCGTCATCAACTCGCCGCCGAGGTAAAGGATGTCCGCCTCGGCTTCCAACACCTGCCGAATCTGGCGCACGTCGCGGATGCGCACCAAAACCGGCCGGCCGGCGGCATGGCTGTCGGACAACGTCTGCCGCAACAGGCGGATTTGTTCTTTTTCAGACGGCATCCCGCATTCGGCATAAGGATTGTCGGGCAGGTAAAACGGATCGAGGTACAGCGCGTCGGCACGGCACTCGTCGGGCAACACGGCGATGTCCAACATCCTGCCACCGCCGAAAGCTACGCCGCGCACGGTAATCACGCTGTCTTCGGGATTGGTTTCGCGGCTGATGATGCGCCAGTCGGCCAACACGCGGATGGCGCGCTCCACCTGCGGCAGCGATTCCAACTCCTGCGGCAGGAACACGCGCTCGTCGCCCACCGCGCCGATAATCGTGCGCTCCGCCCCCGGCGATATGTGCTCGCGCAAACCCTTACTGCGGATAAATTCCACCACCGCCGCCACCGACGAAGCGGCGGCCTGTTTCTGCATGATAATAATCATCTGCCGTTTCCTATTGTCTGCCGTATCGAAAGGGAAGTGCGGGCGATGGTAGCACAAATCCGGCAAACCGCCCGATTGGACAGAGGCCGTCTGAAAATAAGGTTTGCCGCACAACCGAAGGGGTAGGTTTGCTTTCAGACGGCCTATACGCAAAAATCCCCCAGCACTTGCTGAGGGATTTGGAATTTGGTTGCGGGGGCAGGATTCGAACCTACGACCTTCGGGTTATGAGCCCGACGAGCTACCATGCTGCTCCACCCCGCGTCAGAAAGGCGAACTATACAGGCGCGGCGAAAACATGTCAAGCCTTTCTTTGTATTTCGTTCGCGGTTTATAATGCCCACCTTACGAAACAGGGGTGCTGCCTGATGTTCAGGCGGCTGAGAAATACCCTTTACACCCGATCGGGATAATACCTGCGTGGGGAGTTTTCACGGATTCTGTCTTTCAGACGGCCTTTTTTGATATTGGGGTCGTCTGAAAAAGCAAAACGCTCCTGTTTCTTCTTTTCAAACGAGAAAACAGGAGCATTTTTTATGACTACGCCAAAGAAAACCGCCAAAACCTCCGGCAACGAAGCACGCGAGCTTGCCGACTTGAGCGAAGACATCGGCATCCGCTTCAAATATCCGAACTCGGAGCGCGTGTATCTGCAAGGCAGCCGCGACGACATCCGCGTGCCTTTGCGTGAAATCCGTCAGGACGACACCTACACGGCGCAAGGCACGGAAGCCAATCCGCCGATTCCCGTCTATGACACCAGCGGCGTGTACGGCGATCCGGCGGCACACATCGACCTGAAACAAGGTTTGCCGCACGTCCGCACCGCATGGCTGGACGAACGCGGCGATACCGAAATCCTGCCCAAGCTTTCCAGCGAATACGGCATCGAACGCGCGCATGACCCGCAAACCGCCCATCTGCGTTTCAACCAAATCACCCGCCCGCGCCGTGCGAAAAGCGGCAGCAACGTAACCCAGCTTCACTATGCGCGCCACGGCATCATCACGCCCGAAATGGAGTTTGCCGCCATACGCGAACGCATGAAGCTGGACGAACTTTTCAGACGGCCAGAATACGCCAAGCTCTTGAAACAGCACGCAGGGCAAAGTTTCGGCGCGAATATCCCGACCCACCCCGACCAAATCACCCCCGAATTCGTGCGCCAAGAAATCGCTGCCGGACGCGCGATTATCCCCGCCAACATCAACCACCCCGAACTCGAACCGATGATTATCGGCCGCAACTTCCGTGTCAAAATCAACGGCAACTTGGGCAACTCCGCCGTAACCTCCAGCCTGACCGAAGAAGTCGAAAAAATGGTGTGGTCGCTGCGTTGGGGCGCAGACACGATTATGGATTTGTCCACCGGCGCGCACATCCACGAGACGCGCGAATGGATTATCCGCAACGCGCCCGTTCCCATCGGCACCGTGCCTATCTATCAGGCTTTGGAAAAAACCGGCGGCATTGCCGAAGATTTGACTTGGGATTTGTTCCGCGACACCTTAATCGAGCAGGCGGAACAAGGCGTGGACTATTTCACCATACACGCGGGCGTGTTGCTGCGTTATGTGCCGATGACCGCCAACCGCCTCACCGGCATCGTATCGCGCGGCGGCTCCATCATGGCGAAATGGTGCCTCGCCCATCATCAGGAAAACTTCCTCTACACGCATTTCGACGAAATCTGCGAAATCATGAAAGCCTACGACGTATCGTTCAGCCTCGGCGACGGCCTGCGCCCAGGCTGTATTGCCGATGCCAACGACGAAGCGCAGTTCGCCGAATTGCACACCTTGGGCGAATTGACCGGCAAAGCATGGAAACACGACGTACAAGTCATGATCGAAGGCCCCGGCCATGTGCCGCTGCAACGCGTCAAAGAAAACATGACCGAAGAGCTGCAACACTGCTTTGAAGCGCCTTTCTACACACTCGGCCCGCTCGTTACCGACATCGCCCCCGGCTACGACCATATTACCTCGGGCATAGGCGCAACCAATATCGGCTGGTACGGCACGGCCATGCTCTGCTACGTTACCCCGAAAGAGCATCTCGGTCTGCCCGACAAAGAAGACGTGCGCACCGGCATTATTACCTACAAACTCGCCGCCCACGCCGCCGACCTCGCCAAAGGCTGGCCGGGCGTGCAGTTGCGCGACAATGCCCTGAGCAAGGCGCGTTTCGAATTCCGCTGGCGCGACCAATTCCGCCTCAGCCTCGACCCCGAACGCGCCGAGAGCTTCCACGACGAAACCCTGCCCGCCGAAGGCGCGAAAATCGCCCACTTCTGCTCGATGTGCGGCCCCAAATTCTGCTCGATGAAAATCACGCAGGAAGTGCGCGACTACGCCGACAAGCAAAAAGCCCAGCGGCAGGGTATGGAAGAAAAAGCGGTCGAGTTTGTGAAGAAAGGTTCGAAAATTTACAGCTGACCGCCAAGCAGATAAAAAAGCCGTCTGAAAATTGAACTGCACCCCAAAAATTGGACACATCCCCTCCAACCACCAAGGTGTAGTTTTTTATGACCCAATATGCACTACATTTCAAATACCAAGCCGTACCCCACTACGGCATCTCACAGATCCACCTGCGGCGCTGGATAACCGTCTATCAGGAAGGCGGCATCGGCGCACTCGAACAGCCCGAGACCTTTGCAAAATCCCCCCAAAATCCCCTAAATTCCCACCAAGACATTTAGGGGATTTCTCATGAGCACCTTCT
>NZ_JBQCVA010000027.1:0-31924 GCF_051962715.1 Neisseria sp. P0008.S010 | reverse complement strand
TTTTAGTCGATTGAAAATTTTTTAGCACATTTTTATGCGTCAAATTTCGTTAACAGACTATTTTTGCAAAGGTCTCTATATATACAATACTGCTGAGAATGTTGCGGGAAAATCCTTTAAAATAAATTTTGTTTCCTAAACCCCCTATTTTAAACAAAGTCATGTTTACTTATGGCTTGAGTAGAGTAGCCGCCGTTACCGGACCGATGCCTTTGATTTGCTCCGCCACTTGGGCTTTGCCGTCAAAATGTGTGTGGGTGTGCTCGTCGATTTGTTTGTCCAACTCGTCAATCAACCGGTCAAAATGGGCAATCAGTTGTTTGACGCTTTCGACTTGCGTTTCGTGAACCTGATGCAGACGGTTTTTCTCGGCAGTCCGCATATCCACCAGCTGGTTGCGGCGGTTAACCAATGCTTCCAACACTTCTTCCGCTTCGGTGGGCGGTTGGTAGAGCATGGTTTGCCAATCTTCTTTCTGTGCCGTCATCTGTGCGAAGAAGGCGAGCATTTTGGCATTTTTGGCATCGGTTTTGGTCAGCGACTGCGATTGGGCAAACTGATGCGTCTGACGCGGGTTGGCGATGATCACGGCTATGCCTGCGCGGTGGATGGCTTTGGCGGCGGGGATTTCGAGACCGCCGGTGCTTTCTATCACGACGAGGGTGACGTTGTGTTTTTTAAGGTACTCGATAGTATGGGCGATACCTTTTGGGTTGTTGGTTTCGGTTTTGGTTTTAGACAAAGACGAAACGACGATGACGAAGTTTCGTTTGGCGATGTCGATGCCTGCGTAATGGTATTGGGTACTCATCATAAACCTGCCTTGCATTCGGTTGTGTTGTCGGGCAACTGTCCGGTTGTATAGTGGATTAAATTGAAATCAGGACAAGGCGGCGAGCCGGACAGTACAAATAGTACGGTAAGGCGAGCCAACGCTGTACTGGTTTAAATTTAATTCACTATATCGATGGGTTGCCCAACCGCTCCCTGAGCTACTTGACGGTTGTTTGCCTTGGGTGTGTACGGGTGGCGGTCGGGCGGTTTGTTGCTATGATACGGGTGTTTCGATATACAAGGTTAAAATAGTGAGGTATCTGTAGTGCTTGGAATGTTTTTTCAGACGGCCTTACCTGATAAGGAGAGACCGTCTGAAAAGTGTTTGGAATATACGAGAATAAAAATATGACGGAAATTTTACTTTTCACTTTTATTTATATGGCTTTTGCCGTGGCTGCCGTTTTGGCTTCGCAAAAATTGGGCCTGGGTTCGGTGCTGGGTTATTTGGCAGCCGGGATTTTGATTGGACCTGTATTGGGGCTGGTGGGGAAAGAAGCACAATCCATACAGCATGTTGCTGAATTCGGTGTGGTAATGATGCTGTTTTTGGTCGGTTTGGAATTGGCACCGCAGATGCTGTGGCGTTTGCGGCATAAACTATTAGGTTTAGGTGGATTGCAAGTTGGATTAACTTTGGCTGCCATTGCTGGTTTGGCTGTGTTGTTGGGGCAAACCTGGCAAATAGGTGTGGCTGTCGGCTGTATATTGGCATTGTCGTCCACGGCCATCGTGCTGCAGACATTTAGTGAGAAGAATTTGTTGCCGACTCCAGGCGGGCAGGCTGGTTTTGCTGTGTTGCTGTTTCAAGATGTTGCAGCCATTCCGATGTTGGCGTTGTTGCCTTTGTTAGGAACGGCTGTTGTCAAGTCGGAGCATGGTGATGCACAGGCTAATCTTTTGGTTGATCAGCCGGGCTGGATCATTGCTTTGGTCAGCGTTGCTGCAATTGCCGTCATTGTTATCGGCGTACGCTATCTTGTGCCTGCCACTTTCCGCTTTATCAGTAAAAGCCGTTTGCGAGAGATGTTTACATTATTTACCTTGGCTTTAGTAGTAGGCATTGCAACTTTGATGTCGTTGATTGGTTTGTCTCCCGCATTGGGTGCGTTTATCGCAGGCGTGGCATTAGCAAACAGTTCATACCGGCATGAAATGGAAAGCCATTTAGAGCCTTTCAAAGGTTTGCTGCTCGGATTGTTTTTCATTACGGTAGGGGCGAGTATGAATTTTGGCTTGTTAGGCCGTGAGTTCTTACTGATTTTGGGTCTGACTGTCGCCACTATGGTAGTAAAGGCTTTCGTGTTGTTCATATTGGGTAAATTGTTCCGTCTGCCCTCTACTGCCGGAAAATTGTTTGCTTTGAGTTTAGCTCAGGCCGGGGAGTTTGGCTTCGTGCTTCTGTCCATTTCCCAGCAAAATCGTGTATTGCCGCAAGCACTGGCAGATCGTATTTCCCTTGTGGTCGCATTATCCATGCTGCTGACGCCGGTATTGTTTATCCTGTACGATAAGGTAATTGCTCCGCGCGGTATAGCCAAAGAAAACGAGAGTCGTCCGAACGACGAAATACATGAGGAAAATCCGATTATTTTGTTGGGGCATGGGCGATTTGGACGGCAAATCAACAGCATGCTGACAGGATGCGGCTTTCATACCACAGTTATTGACTTTCATGCTGAAACCGTGGAAGGTCTGAGCAAATATGGCTGTAAGATTTACTACGGTGATGCAACTAGTCCGGAATTATTGAATTCTATCGGCTTAGGGAAGGCAAAATTATTGATTGTTGCCATCGGGGATGATGACCAATCAACAGAAGTGGTGAAGTTCGTTCGCCGGCATTACCCTACGTTGACCATTATTGCCAGGGCGCATGGGCAACAGCATGCTTACAACCTGCATCATGCAGGAGCGGATTTTATCGTCAGGGAAACTTTTGACGGTGCGATTCGCAGCGGACGGATTGCTTTGGAAAGTTTGGGCGTACCGTTGGCGCAGGCCAAGGATTTGAGTGAGTTTTACGCGGCCCGAGACCGATATCACTTATTTGCCTTGTCGGAACTGTATGATCCAGAAGTGCCGCCGTTTGCCAATGAAGCATTGATGGAAAAATCTAAGCAACTTGATGAGGAAACTGCGAAAATGATGCAAACGCTGTTACGCGGAGGAACCGTGGATTGGCAGAACGAAGCTGCCGATTGGGCGTATAGTAAAAAGAATTAAACTGTATGCCAGCCATAAAATAAAAAAGGCCGTCTGAAAGTTTTCAGACGGCCTTTTTGCATAGAAATCAGTTGCCTGATTTGATTTTTTGCCACAAATCGACGGTTTGTTTTTTCGCTTCATTGCTCATTTGAGGCATCACAAAACCATCGGCCATATCCTGATCGTTCGGGAAAATCGAACGGACTTCAACCAGCTTCGGATCCATCAGTTTTTTGGCAGGCAAACTTGCGGGAGCAAAGGTAACAAAATTACCGTTTCGGGCGGCAACTTCGGGTTGCAGGGTGTAATTGATATATTTGTGTGCGTTAGCCACGTTTTTGGCATCGGCGGGAATCAGCCAAGATTCAATCCAAAAACCCATGCCTTTCGGTGTCAAAACTTCGATGCCGACTTTGCTGCCAACTTCTTCCGAACGTTTCTTCGCCATATTCAGGTCGCCACCGTTGCCGACGGCCAAGCAGACGTCGCCTCGCGCCAGTTCGTCAATCAATGACGGGCTGAAACGTTTGATGTCTGGGCGCACTTTTTTTAATATTTCCGCAGCGGCTTCAATATCGGCGGGATTTTTACCTGCCGGATCCTTGCCCAGATAGTTCAGGATGATGGGGAAAACTTCACTCGGCGTATCCCACATGGCGATGCCGCAGCCTTTCAGTTTGGACGTGTATTCGGGTTTGAACAGCAAATCCCAGCCGTTTTCAGGTAACTGGCCGCCCAAAGCCTCTTTACCTTTAGCTGTAATCGCCACGGTGTTGACGCCAGAAAAATAGGGGACGGCATATTCGTTGCCGGGGTCGGCAGTTGCCAGCATCTCCAGCAATTTGGGATTGATGTCTTTGTAATTCGGGATTAGGTCTTTATTGATTTTTTGATAGGCACCGGCCTGAATTTGGCGCGGAAGGAAGGCGATGCCGGGAACCACCAAGTCGTAGCCCGATTTCCCTGTCAGCACTTTGGCTTCCAGCGTTTCGTTGTTTTCGTATAAGTCGTAAACCAGTTTCAAGTTGTTGGCTTGCTTGAATTCGTCTACGGTATCTTCATCCACATAATTCGACCAGTTGTAGATATTCAGCGCGTCGGTAGCGCCGCTATTGGCAGCAGTTGCAGGCGTTTGACCGTTGTTTTGTGAATCGGCGGCCTGTTCGGATTTTCCGCCGCAGGCGGCAAGAGCCAGTGCAATCATTGCAGTCAATAAAGTTTTTTTCATGATGGCTATCATTCCTTGGTGTTGATAAAAAAGCTTCCTGCCGTTTATTTCAGTATGCACTGATTCGGTTCGGTAGGATGAGGGGATTGTAATGTTATTTTTACAAAAAATCAAAATATTAAACATAACTTCCTGTGAGGGGTTTGCCGGTTTTGCATCCAACCGTACACATAAGGAGGCCGTCTGAAAAAGCCTTTACGATAAAAACCTTGCATCTGGGCAGTTTAGTTATTAAAATGCCGCGTTTACGAAATTCAATTCATTCAGGAGATATCCGATATGGCCAATAGCGCACAAGCCCGCAAGCGTGCACGTCAGGCAGTGAAAAACCGCGCGCATAACGCCAGTTTGCGTACTGCGTTCCGCACTGCCGTAAAAAAAGTTTTGAAAGCTGTTGAAGCAGGCGATAAAGCCGCGGCACAATCCGTATTCCGCGACGCGGTAAAAGTGTTGGACCGCATTGCCGACAAAGGCGTATTCCACAAAAATAAAGCAGCACGACACAAAAGCCGTCTGTCTGCCAAAATCAAAGCAATGGCATAACAGCCTTTGCCGACCATCGCCCCCGAGACGGCCGCCTTGCGGTTGGCGGGGGTTGTTTTTTATGGTGGCGTAATTGGGGGCGGCACCGGACAATTCTGCATAAAACAGAGTGGATGAATGTATAAATACCGTTTTTTGCTTTTTGCTGTTGCAGCCGCGTTGCCGGCAGCCGCAGTTGCCAACGATGCTGCATTGCAATGTACGTTATTGCAAGACAATGCCTTAAGGTTGGCCTGTTACGATAAGGTTTTTGCCGCACAATTGCCGCCGGAGCAGCCGCTTTCAGAGCATGAGGCTGACGGCAAACCTCAGCTCGACGTTGTGCAAAGCGTTCGCCAGAGCATGGGGAACAAAGAGACGACGTTGGTGTTTGATACGCCGGAAGGGCAGGCGGAGCCGTCTCAAGAGTTGGCCGATGCGGCAGCCGCCTATACGCCTTTGAGTCAGATGTATGATTTGGATGCCAACGATCCGCACGGTATTTTAACCGTACGGGAACACAACCCCATGTACCTCATGCCTGTATGGTACAACAGCAGCCCGAATTATGCGCCGTCTTCGCCAACGCGGGGCGCGGCTTCGCAGGAACGGTTTTCGGATCAAAAACGGATAGAAACCAAAATGCAGGTTTCTTTCAAGAGCAAAATTGCTGAAGATTTGTTTAAAAGCCGTGCCGATTTATGGTTTGGCTATACCCAGAAATCCGATTGGCAGATTTATAACCAAGGCCGCCGTTCCGCGCCGTTCCGCAATACGGATTACGAGCCTGAAATTTTCATTACCCAACCCGTGAAGGCCCAGCTGCCATGGGGCGGCAGGCTCCGTATGTTGGGTGTGGGTTTTGCTCACCAGTCAAACGGGCAAAGCAGGCCGGAGTCGCGCTCTTGGAATAAAGTTTACGCAATGGCCGGTATGGAGTGGGGCAAGCTGACGGTTATCCCGCGCGTTTGGATGAGGCTTTTCGACAGCAGCGGCGAAGATAACGATAATCCCGATTTAACCAAATATTTGGGTTATGGCGACGTCAAACTGCAATACCGCCTGAATGACAAACATAATTTTTCGACCACTTTGCGCTACAACCCGAAAAGCGGCTATGGCGCGGCGGAGGCGGCCTACACTTTCCCCATCAAGGGCAAACTGCAGGGAGTGGTGCGCGGCTTTCACGGTTACGGCGAGAGCCTGATTGACTATAACCACAAACAAAGCGGCATCGGTTTCGGCTTGATGTTCAACGGTTGGGACGGTTTTTAAAACTTTCAGACGGCCTCTTTCAAAGATACCCGGAGGCCGTCTGAAAAATTCGTTTCTTTCAAAACGGCGGCGTATAATGCGCAGCCTGCTCCACATAGAACAAAGGCATGGCAGACAAAAAACAAGAAGGCGGTATTGGCAAAGCGCTGAAAAAATACCTGATTACCGGCGTTCTGGTATGGACGCCGATTGCCGTTACCGTGTGGGTAATCGGTTATATCATTTCCGCAACCGATCAGTTGGCGGCATTGATTCCGGCGCAATGGCAGCCGGAACGCTACCTCGGCTTCCATCTGCCGGGAACCGGATTCCTTGTGGCCGTAGTCGTCTTATTGATTACCGGCGTGTTTGCCGCCAATATGCTGGGACGCAAGATTTTGGAGGGGTGGGATTCGCTTTTGGGGCGTATCCCGGTGGTGAAATCCATCTATTCCAGCGTAAAAAAAGTATCCGAATCCTTATTTTCCGACAACAGCCGATCGTTTAAAACGCCGGTTTTGGTTCCTTTTCCGCAGCCGGATATTTGGACGATCGGATTCGTATCCGGTGCTTTGGCCGAAAGCGTTGCCTCCGCCCTGCCGGCACAGGAAGGTTATATTCCCGTTTATGTACCGACCACGCCCAACCCGACCGGCGGCTATTACATCATGGTGAAAAAGAGCGACGTGCGCGAACTCGACATGAGCGTGGACGACGCATTGAAATATGTGATTTCGCTGGGCATGGTGATACCCGATGAAGTGCCGGCAAAAGCTTTTGCCGAATACAGGCCGTCTGAAAACGGCGATACGGAACAAAACAATTAAGGTGTCTTTTCAGACGGCCTTTTCTTTCTTTTTAAATTGAACAATCATAAAAAGGTGATTTTATGCGTACCAACTATTGCGGCCTAATCAGCGAGCAATACTTAGACCAAACCGTAACCGTCAAAGGCTGGGTACACCGCCGGCGCGACCACGGCGGTGTGATCTTTATCGACCTGCGCGACCGCGAAGGCATCGTCCAAGTCGTGATTGACCCCGATACGCCCGAAGCGTTTGCCACTGCCGATTCCGCCCGCAACGAATACGTTTTGAGCATTACCGGCCGCGTGCGCAACCGTCCCGAAGGTACGACTAACGACAAAATGATTTCCGGCAAAATCGAAATCCTTGCCAAAGAAATCGAAGTCTTGAACGCTGCCGCTACGCCGCCGTTCCAAATCGATGACGAAAACATCAGCGAAAACGTGCGTCTGACCAACCGCGTTATCGACTTGCGCCGTCCGGTGATGCAGCGCAACCTGCGCCTGCGTTATCAAGTCGCTATGGGCGTTCGCCGTTATCTGGACGCGCAAGGCTTCATCGACATCGAAACCCCGATGCTGACCCGCTCCACGCCTGAAGGCGCACGCGACTACCTCGTGCCGAGCCGCGTTCATCCGGGCGAGTTTTTCGCGCTGCCGCAATCGCCGCAATTGTTCAAACAACTGTTGATGGTGGCGGGTTTCGATCGTTACTACCAAATTACCAAGTGCTTCCGCGACGAAGACTTGCGCGCCGACCGCCAGCCTGAATTCACCCAAATCGACTTGGAAACCTCGTTCTTGAACGAGGATGAAATCATGGACATCACCGAAGGCATGGCAAAACAAGTTTTCCAAGACGCATTGGGCGTGGACTTGGGCGATTTCCCGCGTATGCCTTACGCCGAAGCCATGTTCTACTACGGCTCCGACAAACCCGATATGCGCATCAGCCTGAAATTCACCGAGCTGACCGACCTGATGAAGACCGAAGAATTCAAAGTCTTCCGTGGCGCAGCCGACATGAAAGGCGGTCGCGTGGTCGCTCTGCGCGTACCGAACGGCGCGAAATTCAGCCGTAAAGAAATCGACGAATACACCAAATTTGTCGGCATCTACGGCGCGAAAGGTTTGGCGTACATCAAAGTGAACGACGTCAGCAACTTTTCCAACGGCGAAGACAGCGGCCTGCAATCTCCAATCGTGAAATTCCTGTCTGAAAACACCCTGAAAGAAATCATTGCCCGTACCGGAGCACAAAACGGCGACATCATCTTCTTCGGCGCAGACAAAGCCAAAGTCGTGAACGAAGCCATCGGCGCACTGCGTATCAAAGTCGGCTTGGAACACGGCGCGGAAAACGGCTACTTCGTGGACGAATGGAAACCTTTGTGGGTCGTCGATTTCCCGATGTTCGAATACGACGAAGACGGCGACCGCTGGGCAGCCATGCACCATCCGTTCACCTCGCCCAAGCCCGGTCATGAAGACCTGATGGTATCCGATCCTGAAAACTGCCTGGCACGCGCCTACGATATGGTGTTGAACGGCTGGGAAATCGGCGGCGGTTCTATCCGTATCCACCGTGCCGACGTACAGGAAAAAGTGTTTGCCGCACTGAAAATCAGCCCCGAAGAGCAACAGGAAAAATTCGGCTTCCTCTTGGACAACCTGAAATTCGGCGCGCCTCCGCACGGCGGCTTGGCATTCGGTCTCGACCGTCTGGTAACACTGATGACCGGTGCCGAATCCATCCGCGACGTGATTGCCTTCCCGAAAACCCAACGTGCCCAATGTCTGCTGACCAACGCGCCGAATGCGGTAGACGACAAACAGCTGCGCGAATTGAGTTTGCGCCTGCGTCAAAAAGCGACCGAAAATAAAGAAGCGTAGTTTTCCGCTTGTAACGGTTAAAGGCCGTCTGAAAAACAGCTTTCAGACGGCCTTTCCCATTTTTCAGCCAATTCAAATCAAGCGGAAGCATCCTGTTGATGCGGAAACGGCAACGCCGTTTTGCGGAACGGCCGCCGAGTGAAAAGCCGTGTAAAGGCACGGCAAGGCAGGTCGGCCGCGGGTAAAAGCATGTTTCCCCGCTTGATTGCCCGTTTGCGCTCCGATTAGGATGAGAGCCTTTCGAACAGGCAGTTTGTCTGCCCGATCTTAAAAGGAAGTGAGCATATGCATAAAACAAAAACCTTGCTGCTGACCGGCATCCTGTCCCTTTTTTCCGCCGCCGCGTTTGCCTCGCCCGTGCCGTCTGAAATATACAAACCAATCGGCGCGCGAACCTTGAAAGCCCATCATCAAGGAAGCGGGGAGTTCGAATATGAAGCCGAGTTGCCCGGCAAACGCATTTCCATTCCTTCGCTGGCGGAAAAAGTCATCGCTTATGCACGCAGTCACGGTTTTCAGATTGTCGAATCGAAAATCAAACACGACGATGCCGATTTGAAATTCAAACGCGGCAATCAGGAATTGGATGTCTCGATTGAGGACAAGGGACACCGCATCGAATATAAGGCCGATTTGGATTTGGATAACCATTAGGCCGGTTTCAATGGAAAGGCCGTCTGAAAGGTTGGGCTTCGCGGGAAACGGGGGCCTTTCAGACGGCCTTTGTGCCTTATTGCCGGCATTCCGGCATTTCACTATATAATTGCGCAGTCAGACGGATGGAGAAGTGCGGCCGTCTGAAAACACACGGGCCGTTGCAGCCCGAGCCATCCATCAACCCACTAAAAGAACAGCCATGCAAACCCTGACCATTACCCAGCCCGACGATATGCACCTCCACCTGCGCGACGGCGACGCGCTCCGAGCCGTACTGCCGTTTACCGCCCGCCAAATGGGCCGCGCCGTCATCATGCCCAACTTGAAGCCGCCCGTCGTCAGCGTGGCCGACGCGCTGGCCTACAAACAGCGCATCATTGCCGCTCTGCCCGAAGGCAGCACGTTTGAGCCGTTGATGACGCTTTATCTGACCGACAAGGCCACGCCCGAGCTTGTACGCGAAGCCAAAGCGGCCGGTATCGTCGCCTTCAAACTTTATCCGGCGGGTGCCACCACCAATTCCGATTCCGGCGTAACCGATTTATTCAAACTGTTGCCTGTGTTGCACGAAATCGCCGCGCAGGATATGCGCTTTTTAGTCCACGGCGAAGTAACCGATTCCGACATCGACATTTTTGACCGCGAAGCCGCTTTCATCGAGCGCGTGATGAAACCCGTTTTGGCGCAAGTACCGAATCTGAAAGTCGTGTTCGAACACATCACTACTGCCGAAGCCGCGCGCCTTGTCTTGGAAGTAGGCGACAACGTGGCCGCTACCGTTACCCCGCAGCACCTGCTGCTCAACCGCAATGATTTGCTGGTCGGCGGCATACACCCGCATCATTACTGCCTGCCAGTATTGAAACGCGAAAGCCACAGGCAGGCACTGGTGGCCGCCGTAACCGGTGAGAAAGCGCACAAATTCTTCTTAGGCACGGACTCCGCCCCGCATGCCC
Organism: Neisseria sp. P0008.S010; assembly: GCF_051962715.1. NCBI lineage: Bacteria > Pseudomonadati > Pseudomonadota > Betaproteobacteria > Neisseriales > Neisseriaceae > Neisseria > Neisseria sp. P0008.S010. The sequence goes on along the minus strand of NZ_JBQCVA010000027.1, from coordinate 21,567 downwards.
AATCGGCCAAAGAAAACGCCTGCGGTTGCGCGGGTATGTTCAGTGCGGCGACCGCCGTCGAGCTGTATGCCGAAATATTCGAACAGGCGGGCGCGTTGGACAAACTCGAAGCCTTTGCCTCGCAAAACGGCGCGCGCTTCTACGGCTTGCCGTTCAACACGCGGAAAATCACGCTGGTCAAACAGCCGCAGCGCATCCCCGACAGCATCCCCTACGGCGAAGACAAACTGATACCGATGCGTGCCGGCGGCAACACCGAATGGTCGGTACAGTATTGAATTAAAGGCTGTTTCAATATAAGAGAGGCCGTCTGAAAATGTTGCGGGTTGGGCAATCCGGCATTTTTAGACGGCCTCTTTATAACTTTTGGTTTGAACGTGCGGACGAAATGTTCTTTTCCCCGATTTCGGCTTTGCCGTATTATCCGCCGTCTCTTAATTGCAACGACACACTCAAAAAAGGAATACAGATATGGCACGTTTAACCATTCATACCGTTGAAAGCGCACCGGAAAAAGCAAAAACCCGCGTTGAAGCGGCTTTGAAAAACAACGGCTTCCTGCCGAACCTGATCGGCGTATTGGCCAATTCGCCCGAAGCTCTGGCTTTCTATCAGGAAGTCGGCAAGCTCAACGGCGAAACTTCGCTGACCGCAGGCGAACGCGAAGTGGTGCAGATTTTGGCGGCTAAAATCAACCAATGCGGCTTCTGCGTGGCCGGACACACCAAGCTGGCAACTTTGAAAAAACTGTTGAAAGAAGAAGAAATCCAGGCAGTGCGTGCGGTAGCGCCGATTGCCGATGCCAAATTGAACGCCCTTTCTGATTTTACGCAGCAGGTTATGGCGCAAAAAGGCAATGTGTCCGACGAAGAGCTGAAAGCCTTTTTCGATGCCGGCTACAACCAGCAGCAGGCGGTTGAAGTCGTACTGGGCGTAGCCTTGGCCACCCTGTGCAATTACACCAACAATCTGGCGCGCACTGAAATCAATCCCGAATTGCAAGCCTACGCCTAAAAACAGGTTTGCATGATGAAAGGCCGTCTGAAAACTCCCCGCTTCACTGAGCGGACACTTTCAGACGGCCTTCAAGCTGATGAACGCCCCACCTTCACAATCTGGAGAATATTATGTCCCGCGAAACCCTTTTGAAACACGTTGCCGAACTGGTGCAGACCAAGCTGAAACCCTTGGTGGAAGACATCGACCGCAAGGGGCTTTATCCCGAAGCCTTTTTGCGCGAATTGGGCGGGATGGGCGGTTTTGCCGCTGTAGGCAGCGCGGAAGAGGGCGGCAGCGCGCTTGGTTTGGCCGTGCAAATCGAAGTGTTGCGCGAGGTCGGCAAAGCATGCGGCGCCACTGCGTTTTCCGCCTGGTGTCAGGCCGCCTGCGCTTGGTATCTGCACCAAACGCCGAACGCGGAAGTGAAACGCCGTTATCTGTCCGACGTGTTGAACGGACGCGTGCTGGCGGGAACGGGAATGTCGAATACGGTCAAACACTTGGCCGGAATCGAGAAGCATCAGTTGCAGGCGGAGCGTATCGAGGGCGGTTACCGCGTCAACGGCATTCTGCCGTGGGTATCGAATTTGGGCGACAACCATATTTGGGCGAATACGGCGCAGTTGGGCGAAGAATATGTGATGTTCATCACCGGCGGCGGTCGCGAAGGCGTGTCGCTGATTCCGTGTCCGGAATTCTGCGGCTTGGAAGGCACGCGCACGTTTGCCATTAAATTTGAAAACGTTTTTGTGCCGAATGAAGATGTTATCGCGCAGCCGGAACAGTTTGAAACATATATCAAATCCATCAAGGCCGGTTTTATCCTGCTGCAAATCGGCATCGGTGCCGGCATTATCGACGGCTGTCTGGCTGAAATCGCCGCTTCGAATGCAGGCAGCGAAACCAACGACTTCCTTGATAACGGTTACGACGAGCTGAACAACCGTTTTCAGACGGCCTTGTCGCGCACTATCGAGCTGGCAGATGCCGCCTACCGCAACGAACCCGAATTGTTGGAAACCCTGCGTTTGCGCGAAGCTGCCGCCTGGCTGTGTTTGGATGCCGCCCAGTCGGCCGCACTGCACACCGGTGCCGCAGGTTATTTGATGAGCAGCCCGGTGCAACGGAGGGTGCGGGAGGCCATGTTTGTCGCCATCGTTACGCCCGCAATCAAACATCTGCGCAAAGAAATCAGCGAACTGGAATTTATCGGCGAGGGAGAGTTTTCCATTTAACCCTGTATCCGTCGTCAAACTGTCGGTACAATACCGACGAACAGGTGAAAAGGCCGTTTCAGACGGCCTTTTTTGACAGCAACGGTATGCGGACGGGCTGTTTCAAGCGCATGGCCGATGAGGTGAGATAGATGGGCGTTTGTTCAGACGGCCTAATCTGACGGATGGGAGGTGTAGGATTTCCTCTGGTTTTCACGTTAAAAAATCGGTGCATTCGTTATGTAGAAGGTGATTCATCTGCTGATGCGGTAATCAAAGCGAAGGCCGCGTCGGCTGATTGGCAGTTCCACTATAAACGGACGAATGCTGTGTTTGCCCGCCGCTACATTAAGGATATGGGAAATGGCTCAATATGTATGCGTATTATGTGAATGGATTTATGATGAAGAATTGGGCGACCCCAAGCGCGGCATCGCCCCGGGAACAAAATTCGCCGATTTGCCCGACGATTGGGAGTGTCCGGAATGTTTTGCCGGTAAAGACGAGTTTGAGTTAATTGAATTCGGTGACTGATAAATAACGGAAATGGTCCGAGCAAACCGGAACGGGTTTGCTCGGACCATTTCCGTTATAATGCCCGTCCCGGTTTATTTTGGTGAAAAAAATGGAACAACAATATGCCGATTATGCGGATGACGGCTTAAACGAAGTGGCTGCCCTGTCGTTGCCGCCGCATTCTGTCGAAGCGGAACAGTCGGTTTTGGGCGGATTGCTGCTGGAAAACAGCGCATGGGACCGCATTGCCGACGTGGTTGCCGGGGAGGACTTTTACCGGCATGAACATCGGGTAATTTTCCGCACAATTGCGGCACTAATTAACGAAAGTCGCCCTGCGGACATCATTACCGTTCAGGAGTGGCTGGAGAGAAATGACGAGCTGGAAGCGGTAGGCGGATTCAATTATCTGATTACATTGGCACAAAATACGCCGTCTGCCGCAAATATCCGACGTTATGCCGAAATTGTGCGGGAGAAGTCCGTAATGCGGCAATTGGCTGAAGTCGGCACGGAAATTGCTAGAAATGCCTATAATCCGCAAGGAAAAGACGCAGCCCAGCTACTGGATGAAGCGGAAAACAAAGTTTTCCAAATTGCAGAAAGCACAGCCAAGTCGAAACAGGGTTTTTTGGAATTGCCGGATTTGCTGAAAGAAGTTGTCGAACGCATCGACATGCTTTATGCGCGCGACAATCCGGATGAAGTAACCGGGGTTCCTACCGGATTTATCGACTTGGATAAGAAAACCTCCGGTTTGCAGCCGGGAGATTTGATTATCGTGGCCGGTCGGCCGTCGATGGGTAAAACAGCGTTTTCCATCAATATTGCCGAGCATGTTGCAGTGGAAAGTAAATTGCCGGTAGCCGTGTTTTCGATGGAGATGGGCGGCGCGCAGTTGGTGATGCGTATGCTGGGTTCGGTCGGCCGTTTGGATCAGCATATCTTGAAAACGGGTGCGTTGCAGGATGAGCATTGGGGACGTTTGAACGAAGCAGTCAATAAACTGGCCGATGCGCCGATGTTTATCGATGAAACTGCAGGGCTGACCGCTTTGGAATTACGCGCCCGTGCCCGTAGGTTGGCAAGGCAGTTTGGCGGCAAATTGGGCTTGATTGTTATCGACTACTTGCAGTTGATGGAAAGTTCGGGAAGAACGGACAACCGTGCCGCCGCATTGGGAGAAATTTCCCGCTCATTAAAATCCTTGGCCAAAGAGTTGCAAGTACCGATTATCGCATTGTCGCAATTGAGCCGTTCGGTCGAGCAGAGAACTGATAAGAGGCCGATGATGTCGGATTTGCGTGAGTCGGGGGCGATTGAGCAAGATGCGGATTTGATTATGTTCATGTATCGAGACGAATACTACAATCCTGAGTCACCAATGAAAGGTTTGGCCGAATGTATTATCGGCAAACATCGTAACGGCCCGGTTGGGAAGGTTTATCTGACTTGGATGGGGCAGTTTACCAAATTCGATAATGCGGCATATGTGCCGGATGCGGCCATGATGGACGAGTAAGTTTATCCATTAGAGAACAATTAAAATTTTCTAGAATACTGGAATATAAGCTCCATTATCGTTTAGAATAATGGAATAAAAATACTGCGAAAACAATTGAAAGTTGGGAATGAATTATGGGATCTAGGCAAAAGGGTTTTACCCTGATTGAATTGATGGTGACAATAGCTATTATGGCCATAATGGCAGTAATTGCTATTCCAAATTTTGCAGAATGGGTTGCTAAGAGGCGTGTTGCATCAGTAGCTGAAAAAGTGGCCAGTCAAATCAGGTTTGCTAGGGCAGAAGCGGCAAGGCTGAATAAGCCGGTTTATTTGTGCCCGGTACAAATTAAGACAGACGGTAAGCCAGATCAGTATTGTAAGAGTGCTTTTGCAGGTTCTGGTTATGCTGTATGGGCTGATTCGCCGGTGTATGACCAAAAATATGAAAGAAACAAAGATGAATCTTTGCGTACAATAGTAATGAATAAAGCAAAAGATCAGATAAAAGTTCGTTATCAAATCAGGAATGTGGGATTTGATGGAAAAGATATAGGGGCAGAGAAGGATGCAAAAATATTGGCGTTTTTTCCAGATGGTTCAATAAAAAGATATAGTGTTGACAGCACAGGGAAAATGAAAGTTGGCTATCCTGTTGGTGGTTTTACTAAATTCACATTTACCGATAATGATGCTAAAGATAAAGACACAAGTGAGCGTAGAGCGGTAACTTTGCTGGTGTCAGGCGGGCAAGTTAGTTTCTGTGCCAATGGCGATAGCCGTCCGGCTTGTAAGTATGATGTCGATTTAACTGGCGAAACATGTAATGAGTATGGCGGATGTTAATATGAAAATAAATAAATATATGGGAATTGGATTCCAACAGCAGGGTTTTGCTTTAATTGAGGTTTTGATTTCTGTTGTGGTCTTGGCTTTGGGTATTTTGGCATTGTTGGCAACCCAGTTACGTTCAGTGGGCAGTGTTAGGGATGCTGAAACTCAAAGTATCGCAGCACAAGCTGCCCAAAATTTGATTGAAGGGATGACGGCTAATCCAAAACTAGAGTTAGTTAACGATACTAAGTGGACGAAAAAGAAATATGATCATTATATAAATCCAACTCGGGTTACGGATAATACTGGTAGTTATAATGCGGACAACCTTGCTTTGAAACAGCTGGAAGAATTTAATGAGGAGTTGAACGAAACTAAGCTGGGAGATATGAATGTTAGAACGAAGATCTGTAAGACCAAAGATTTGAAAACAGCTATTACAATAGATCCGGACACTGGTGATGTTTCAGATTGGGGTTGTGATGGTGCAGGTAAAGTGGCAATAAAAATTGCTTGGTTGGTTCAGCCTTTGTCGGATAAAAGTACAGATAAGGCACGAACGGTTAGTTATCAAACTTATATTAGGGACGGGGAGTAAATTTTATGAAATGGTACAACAATAGATATACCGTCTTACCTAAAAAAATTACGGGGTTTACTTTAATTGAACTTTTAGTTGCCAGTGCGTTAAGTATTATTGTGCTGATTGCAGCGGGCTACGGTTTTGTAACGACGCACAAGCTTAGTCAGGTAGCGAAGGGGCGATTGCAAGTGCAAAATGATTTGCGTAATGCGACCAATATGATTGTGCGTGATGCCAGAATGGCAGGTTCGTTTGGTTGCTTTAATTTGGCGAAAACGGTTACAAATAATAAGGTAAAATTGAAAGATCATGGTGCTGCCAATAAGTTGGGAGCTTTAGAGTATAATGACCAAAATCAAGGCATAAAATATTTGGATGGAACGGCCTTGCCGCTACCTAAGTTTACTGTTAGTAAGTCTAGCCCAAAAGTTTTGCTTTTTACTTACGGAATTGGATCAAGTAGTACGTATACTGGTAGTAAGGATAGTTTTTCTGTCCATATTGAGAAAGGTAGTGAACTCGCAGAGTTGAGTGGCCAGACTGATGCCCCTATTATTATCAGTACTTGTTCATCACTAGAAAGGTTTCCAAGTAGTACTAAAACGTTAGATAGTGATGGCAAAAAGCTAATGGTTACGAAGTTGGATCCTAATCTGGATACTGAACATGACACTGTAGTCAATGCTAAGCGTCAGTCAGAAATATCTGTATTTAGGCAAGTGGTTAATATATATGCGATTGGCACACCTACAGGCGGAGAAGAGGGGCTCTATTTATTTCAGTTAAATCCAAATGGGGAGATTAGTGAACCTCAATTGTTATTGGCAGGGGTGAAATCTTGGGAGTTGGAGTTTGGATATGTTCAATCTCCAGGCTGTAAATCTATGCAGAATGATGTCAAAATTAAATTTACCGATAAGATTGAAAGTAGCAAAACGGCATTGTCCCCTGCCTTGTTGAGAATGAAATTACAGGGTTCTGGCAGTGAAGGAACGATTCAAGGTGGCCAAGCTGCAAATAATTCTGAATCTGATGTTCAGACTTATTATATTAATGCAACTGTACGGGGAGGTAACGCATGTGCAGAGCGCAATTTCCAAGAGGATGCAAGTTAATGAAACACCAATATAATGTAAGAGGATTTTCTCTACCGATTGTAATGATCATGATGGTAGTACTTGCGATTTTAGTTTTGGCGGCAACGCAGCTATTCAATACCGAAAGTCGATTGAGTAGTAATGATGCGGATCGTAAGATGACGATGCAGGTTGCAGAGGCGGCTTTGCGCCAAGGAGAGCAGGCTATTGTAGATCAAGATTTAGTAGGTCTTGATAAAAAAGCAAAATTTGTATCTGGGTGTTCCGATGATGGTCTATGCCAACCATCGCAGTCCGAACAGGCTGTTTGGGAAGGTGGAAGTGAGAGTTTGCTTGAAAAAAAAGGTAAAGAGTATACGGCACCTACACAAGAAACAGTAGTGAGTAAAAAGCCACGGTATTTGATTGAATGGATTTCAGAAGATGCTAATCGGATTGTTTATCGAGTTACTGCGAGGGCGTGGGGGGAGAATGCTAATACAGTTGTCACCTTACAATCGTATGTTGCAGCGGATATGTAAGGAAAGCACCATGAAAGCTTCAAGTAGGCAGTTTGGTTTTACCTTGGTTGAAATGATGGTTACCGTTGCAATTATCGCGATACTGGCATCAATTGCTTTGCCTTCATACACAAAATATATCGAGAAGGGTGATCTTGTGAATGCAAGATCAAAGATGGCTAGTGTTGCAGATGTTATTAAAACAGAATTGGTTAAAAAACCATCTTATTTAAAGGGTAAAACTGAGGCAGAAATTACAGATATGATTGATGGCGATCTCAAATCAAAATATACTTTCACTACTGAATTTATTATGCGGGGGAAAAAAGATGAAGGTTATCCTGTTGGCATTAGGATTTATGCTGAACCTAAAAAATCGGGGTACAGCTATACTGCATGGGTAAGCAGTCAGGGCGCAAGTTATTCTTGTATGGATGGCACTCGTGACGAGAATATTGCAGCAGCAAAGGAATTTCAAACTTCTGCTCCGTGCAAATAAAGGTATTGAAAACAAACCCGCAAGTAGTATCGCGGGTTTGTTTCATTTTATAAATCACACTACAATCGCTCTTTTAGTTGGCACTTCTCAAAAACAAATATGCAGCCCCTTGATTATTGCCGTAACAAAGTTTCCGAAAGCGGTTCCAGCTTTGTTTCCGGTTTTCGTTTTTTACCGCAAAATAGGCAAAATGCGCTGATTGCCTTATATGCATTTTGCCGCGAACTGGACGATGTGGTGGACGATTGTGCCGATAAGCAAGTGGCGGCAATGGGTTTGCAATGGTGGCGGGGGGATTTGGCCAAGGTATTTTCAGACGGCCTACCGGAGCATCCGGTTAATCAGGCGTTAAAACATATTGTTATCGAATTTTCTCTGCCTCAAGCCGAGTTGGAGGAAATTATCGAGGGCATGCAGATGGATCTTCGGCAAGTAAGGTATGCCGATTTTGCCGAGCTGTCGGTTTATTGTTATCGGGTAGCCGGAGTGGTAGGCAGGTTGATTGCACGGATTTTGGGATTTGATAATGAGCAAACTTTACTGTATGCCGAAAAACAAGGTTTGGCTTTGCAGCTGACCAATATCATCCGGGATGTTGGTGAGGATGCGCGAATGGGCAGAATCTATCTCCCGCAGGATGAGCTGGAACGTTTTGGTATTGCAGAACAGGCGGTATTGCGCGCCGAATCCTCATCTGAATTTATCGAATTTATGAATTTTCAATACACGCGGGCGCAAAATCTTTATCGCGAAGCGCGTGATCTTTTACCTGATGAGGATTGCCGCAGGCAGAAAGCGGGCTTGATTATGGCGGCGATATATTATGCTTTATTGCAGGAAATCCGTAGAGACGGCTTGGGAAATGTGTTGCGTTACAAAATTGCCATCCCGGGGCCGAGAAAAAAACGGATTGCATTGAAAACTTGGTTATTTGGATTCAGACCATGAGCATGAAGCGGAAAATAGCGGTTATCGGTGCGGGTTGGAGCGGTTTGTCTGCTGCGGTTAATCTGGCCGGAAAAGCAGATGTAACAGTGTTCGAGGCCGGTAAAACGGCCGGGGGCAGGGCACGGGCGTTGGCGGCGGATAATGCGGGCTTCAGCTTTTTGGATAACGGCCAACATATTATGATGTACGCCTATCGTGGTGTCCGTCATCTGATGGATAAAATCGGGGCTGATTACCGGCATGATTGTGTCAGATTGCCGCTGCAATGGCATTTGGCCGACGGATTACAGTTTCAGACGGCCTCCCTGCCTGCGCCTCTGCATCTTTTATGGGGTGTGTTAGGGGCAAAAAACGTCCGTTGGTCGGATAAGGCCGCATTGTTGAAACAGATGCGGAATCTGCGCATATGGCATGGTAAAGATGTGTCCGTAGGCAAATGGCTGCGTTGCCAACAATGCCCGCAAAAATTATTGGCAGGATTTTGGCGGCCGCTGGTGTTGGGGGCATTGAATACGCCGATTGAGGATGCCAGCCTGCGTGTTTTACGGGCGGTCTTGCAAGACGGCGTATGGGCGGATAAACATGCTGCTGACTATCTGTTGCCGAAAACCGATTTGAATACTTTATTAGTCGAACCGGCAATCCGTTTTTTACGCCAACACGGGGTTCGTCTGTATTTCGAACGGCGCGTCGGCCGTTTGGCCTTGTTGCTGGGCGGACGTGTGGCTGTGGACGGCGAACCATTTGATGCAGTGGTGGCGGCGGTTGCTCCTTATCATATTTCTGCTTTAATGCCGTCTGAAACACCTGAGGATATTCAGACGGCTTTTGAAGGTATCCGGTACCATGCCATTACAACGGTTTACTTGCGCTATGCCGAAACAGTCCGTTTGCCTTCGGTCATGACCGGTTTGGCCGAGGGTACGGTACAGTGGTTTTTCCGACGCGGCTGCCTAGGTGCTTCCGACCGCGAAGTGGCGGCAGTCATTAGCGTATCCGAGCGTGTCGGACGCTTGTCGGCGGAAGAATGGATACGGCGTGCCGATGCGGATTTGCACCGCATTTGCCCTGAAATCGGCGCCCCGATTGCGGCAAAAGTCATTACGGAAAAACGGGCAACTGCCGCCTCCTGTGCAAACAGGCCGCTGCCCGATTGCCGGTGGTTGCAGCAAAACGGCATTTATCCGGCAGGCGATTACCTGCATCCGCGTTATCCAGCCACCTTGGAGGCCGCAGTGCAGAGCGGTTTGGCGGCTGCGGAATTGGTATTGTGCGAACATGGCTGTTCGGGGTATTGAATCGGCTTTTGTTCCATGATAACAGGCCGTCTGAAAACATTATTCGGGTTTCAGACGGCCTTCATATCAGCATCAAACAACAGATTTAAAAACGGAGAACAATAATGAACATCCTGATTTGCAACGACGACGGCTATCTTGCTCAAGGGATTGCCGTTTTGGCCAGAGTGGCGGCCGAGTTTGCCAATGTGCGCGTTGTGGCACCGGAGCGTAACCGCAGCGGGGTCAGTAACTCGCTGACTCTGGACAGGCCGTTGCAGCTCAGACAGGCGGAAAACGGCTTTTACTATGTCAGCGGTACTCCGACCGACTGCATCCATTTGGCGTTACATGCACTGCCCGAATTCAAGCCCGATTTGGTGTTGTCCGGCATCAACCACGGTGCGAATATGGGGGACGATACCCTGTATTCGGGCACGGTGGCGGCAGCAACCGAAGCCTATTTGCTCGGCTTTCCCGCCGTGGCCTTTTCCTTAAACGACCATACTGACCGCTATTGGCCGACTGCCGAGAAGGCGGCATGGCAGTTATTGGAAAAATTGACGGCGAATTCACCACAACAGCCGGTTTTGTGGAACGTCAATATCCCTGCCGTTGCCGCCGAAGATTTGCGCGGATACAGAATCACGCGGCTGGGGAGGCGTCATCACGAACAGAGTATTGTGCCGATGCACAACCCGCGGGGGGAAAAGGTTTATTGGATTGGTGCCGCCGGAGAAGCTGCGGACCGGGAAGATGGAACCGATTTTGCCGAATGTGCCGCCGGTTTTATTACCGTTACGCCGTTGCAGATTGATTTGACAGCCTATAATCTGCTCCATGAAACGGCGCGCTATTGGCAGCAGAGTGAAGGATAACGGGATTTTACAGTCTGACTGCCCGATATTCGGCCATACAGCAGGGTTTGGACTTGAGAAGGCGGCTTAGTTTTATTATGATAGCGTCCGCTTAACTTAAGAAACTCAAAAGGTAAGAAAAATTATGTTGAAAAAAACTGCGTTGAGAACCGGTTCCTTAGCAGCCGTTTTGATGTTGGGGGCTTGTTCGTGGCTTCAGCAGCCGGCCGCACCTGTAGTGGAAGGCACCAATACCGGCGTCGGCATGCAGAATACCGAAAGCAGCATCACAGGCGGCAATCCTTACGGTGCCGCACCTTATGAACCCAGCGCATCGGTTGGAAACATGGGCGGAAATGCCCCTGTTTATACACCGCCGCCGACAATTTCCTCACCTTCGGTTTCCGGAAACACCTATGTGCCCTCATATGCGCCGGTAGACATTAATGCCGCGACGCACAAAGTCGTGCGCGGCGATACCGTCTATAATATTTCCAAACGCTACAACATCACTCAGGATAATTTGCGTGCCTGGAACGGTTTGACCGATAACAATATCAGCATTGGCCAAACCCTGCGCGTGAAGCCGGCCGGTTATGTTGCCCCGGCATCTTCAACCGTCGTGCATAAGCCTGAGCCTGCACCAAGCCATCCGCCGGTCAGCGCACCTGTCAATACGCCGCCGGTGAGTGTCGTACAGCAGCCCGTGCCGACACCGCCCGTTTCTTCCGCCGGCTCGTCCGGAGGCGTGCGCACTGCAGCCGGTATTACTTGGCAGCGGCCTACAGCCGGCAACATTATCGCCCATTACAGCAACAGCAATAAGGGTGTCGATATTGCCGGAACAAGCGGACAGGCCGTTGTGTCTGCCGCAGACGGTAAAGTGGTGTATGCCGGCAACGGATTGCGCGGCTACGGCAACTTGGTTATCGTCCAGCATAATTCTACCTACCTGACCGCCTACGGCCATAACCAGGCTTTGTTGGTGAAAGAAGGGGAAGTAGTAAAACGCGGGCAAACCATTGCGCGGATGGGTAATACCGATACCGACCGCGTCAAGCTGCATTTCGAAGTACGACAAGATGGCAAGCCGGTCAATCCCATCAATTATGTTGCCTTCTAACACATAAAAAAGAACTTTAGGCCGTCTGAAAATACCTGCTGCGACAGTGGGTATTTTCAGACGGCCTTTTTATGGCGGATTTAGTGTAAATCGACATGATGCTTTGTTTTGCGGTATCTGCGGCTTTCCCGTTTGTCTGTTCTATCAAACTGCAACATATCCTCCTTTGGGCAGTTTTAGGTGGTTTTGCATGAGTTAAAGCCTGAAATTATCTAATTTCGGCCGGACTTTCCCTGACCGACAAGCCCTGATGGATGTGCCTCGATAAATCAAGATGAGCGGCTGTTTTCGTAGATGAAAAATCAAGGTGTTGGCATTTTTAATAGCACAATAGTACGCCCGATACGGGCATAAAAGCCGTGTATGCTTTTGGGCGGTTATTTGCACGCGCAGACAGTAAGGATAATTTCCTACTAAGCCGTTCGTGCGTTCCGAGAGGGGTAATTGGAGCCTGAAGGAAGTAAGCATCGAACGGCTTTTTGTATTGACTATATATCGAAACAACCCCTTGCCGTTTCATTTCTTGAGCTTTGCTCCAGCCTTTCCCGTAAACGCCGGCAACCTTATTAACCCAGATTCAAACAGCGGTCTTGGGGCAGCCGTCCTGCCCAGTCGCAGGCAAACTGCCAGGCAACGCGGCCCGAACGCCCGCCTCGCATTTGAGACCAATTCAATGCCGCCCGTTGTGCGGTATCATCAAAATCCACACCGTAATATTCCAACCAGTTTGCCACTGCCTGCAGGTAATCGTTTTGGTCAAACGGATAAAAACTCAGCCACAGCCCGAATCGGTCGGATAGGGAAATTTTTTCTTCCACCGCCTCTTTGGCATGCACTTCGCCGCGAACGCCGGTGTGTCCCGTATTTTCATCCATATATTCAGGCATCAGGTGGCGGCGGTTTGACGTGGCATACACCAAAACATTGGCACAGCGTTGGGACAGGCCGCCGTCCAAAGCGGTCTTTAACGCCTTGTAGCCGTCTTCGCCGTCTTCGAACGATAAATCGTCGCAAAAAACAATAAATTTTTCCGGGCGGGAAGCCAGTAGTTGCAACAGGGCGGGCAGAGTGGTCAGGTCGCTTTTGTCTACTTCGATCAGTCGCAGGCCGTTCGTGCCGTATTCATGCAGCAATGCTTTAACTAACGATGATTTGCCCGTGCCGCGCGATCCCGTCAGCAGGACATTGTTGGCGGGGCGGCCTGCCAGGAACTGTTCGGTGTTGCGGACCAGCTTGGCGGTTTGGCTGTCAACCGCTGCCAGGCGGGATAATGGGAAGGTATGCGGAGCGGGCAGGCTTTCCAAAATCCCTTTGTTGCCGGACTTTTGCCAGCGGAAGGCAGCGGCATTCCAGTCCGGTTCGCGGGTTTCGGGCGGCAGCCAGGCATCCAGGCGGTTCAGAACCAATTCGGCCTTGCGTAAAAAGGATTTCAGTTTCATGTTTCCATCTCACGAAATGACAAAAGCGGCATTTTACACTATATCCAAAACGGTCGATTTGCGGTATATTCGTAGCGATTGGTCTGCAAGGATTTTTATTATGTTCAAACGTCCGGAAGAATTGATTATGGCGGTGTTAGCCGCTTTATGGGTGGTGCTGACTTATTTTGCGGCTTCTTATTTTGGTGCGCCGGTGCATACCGCCTTGTTGATTTGCACGCTTACGCTGATTTGGGCGGCAGTTTTGTTTTTGTTATGGCAGCGTGATCGCATTCGCCTGATTTGGCCTTTGTTTCTCGGATTGCTGACTGCATGTTGGTGGCCGCTGTTGGATTGGTATGCCGTGAGTAAGTTTGTCGAGCCGGGGGCTGTTACCGATACAATTGTGATTAACAAGCCGTGGTTTGCATCTTGGACTTTCAAGATTATTTTAGCTTTGGTGCCGACTGTTGCCGCTTATGCAATGAAATACAAACACTACCGCAATCATCGTCATGATGCGTTGATTGATTAGGTTGTTCCTCCTTAATAACAGGCCGTCTGAAAAGATTTTTCAGACGGCCTTATTGGCGAAAAAAAGGTACATTTTTTATTTTTATACGGGAGTTTTAGTAAAAAGATGATAAATTGTTGTTGGAAGGTGTCAGAAATTATCAGAAAATCCGTATGGGTAATTTACAAATCGGGCATTTTAATTCAAACTCCCGCCTGTTTTGCCAAAAGGCACCATAGACGCGGAAGGGCTGATTTTTCAGACGGCCTACCGCACCGCAGCAATAAAAAATACGGAGACAGTTTTTATGAATTTCCCAAAAACATTAACCGCCGCAGCATTGGCTGCAGTATTGGGTTTGACCGCCTGTAACGGCGGCAGCCAAAACGCATCCCAAGCTGAGGGCGGAAAGCCTGCCGGCGATGCGCCTAAAATCGGTGTAACCATCTATAAATATGACGACAACTTCATGTCGCTGATGCGTAAATCATTGGAAGGCGAAGCGGCTGCGGCGAAAAATGCCGAATTGTTGATGAACGATTCGCAGAACAACCAATCCACGCAAAACGACCAAGTGGATGTAATGCTCGCCAAAGGTGCAAAAGTTTTGGCCATCAACCTAGTCGATCCTGCCGCAGGCAGCACGATTATCGAGAAGGCAAAAGCCGCCGGCGTTCCGGTCATTTTCTTCAATAAAGACCCAGGCGAAGCCGCACTGAAAAGCTACGATAAGGCTTATTTTGTCGGCACCAATCCTCAGGAGTCAGGCGAAATCCAGGCATCTTTGATTGGCAAAATGTGGAAAGAGCACCCGGAATGGGACTTGAACAAAGACGGCGTGGTTGATTTTGTTCTGCTGAAAGGTGAGCCGGGCCACCCTGATGCCGAAGCGCGTACCAAATATGTGGTTGAAAAATTGAACGCCGACGGCATCAAAACCAAACAACTGCAGTTGGACACCGGCATGTGGGACGCAGCCAAAGCCAAAGACATCATGCAGGCATGGTTGTCCGGTACTTCGGGTAAAGACATCGAAGTGGTTATTTCCAATAACGACGGTATGGCGATGGGTGCTGTAGAAGCCATGAAGGCACAAGGTAAAGTCCTGCCGACCTTCGGTGTAGACGCACTGCCTGAAGCCCTGCAAATGATTAAGGCCGATACGCTGGCCGGTTCGGTATTGAACGACGGCGAAACACAGGCTAAAGCGGTATACGCTCTGGCAGTAGACTTGGCCGCAGGTAAAGATCCGGCCGCTTCCTCCGCCTACAAACTGGATGCAAACAGAAATATCCGCGTACCTTATGTGGGCGTGGACAAAACCAATCTGGATCAGTTTCTGAAACAATAATTTCAGACGGCCTGATTGGATGCCCGGCCGGATTGAATATAATCCGGCCGGCTTCGCTATTTATATTTTTTATTTTCAGACAGAGTCTTCCATATTGCGCCCCAACCGGAAAACGGCGGGTGCCGTATCACGGCAAGGCCGTCTGAAAATCTGTGGCACACTGTTTTCAGGAAGCCATTTTGTTGACAATCATGAGGAACAAACCATGACGGCTAAGGATTCGACGGCGGAACAAGACCATTCCGTGCTGCTGACCATGACCGACGTGCATAAAGCCTTTCCCGGCGTGAAAGCCTTGGACGGCGTGAATTTGCAGGTAAGGGCGCATTCTGTGCACGCGCTGATGGGGGAAAACGGAGCGGGCAAATCCACCCTGCTCAAATGCCTGTTCGGCATTTATGCCAAAGATTCGGGCAGTATCCGTTTTCTCGGCCGCGAAGTGGATTTTTCCAATGCGAAAGAAGCTTTGGAAAACGGTATTTCGATGGTGCATCAGGAATTGAACCTGGTGAAGCAGCGTTCGGTCATGGACAATCTGTGGTTGGGACGGTATCCGACCAAAGGCTTGTTCGTCGATCAGAAAAAAATGTATGCCGATACCAAAGCGATTTTTGATGAATTGGACATCAACATCGATCCGCGCGAAAAAGTTGCAAAATTGACCGTGTCGGAAATGCAGATGATTGAAATTGCAAAAGCTTTTTCCTATAACGCTAAAATCGTCATTATGGATGAGCCGACATCCTCCTTGTCGGAAAAGGAAGTCGGCCACCTGTTTACCATTATCGAAAAGCTGAAGCAGCGCGGTTGCGGCATTATTTATATTTCGCACAAAATGGAGGAAATCTTCAAAATTTGTGACGAAATCACTATATTGCGCGACGGAAAATGGATAGATACCGTGGCGGTGAAAGAGACCACCATGGACGAGTTGGTGGCAAAAATGGTCGGCCGCAGCCTTACCCAGCGTTTCCCGGAAAAAAACAATACGCCCGGGGAAGTCGTGTTGCAGGTAAAAAACCTGACGGCGAAAAACCAGCCGTCCATCCGCGATGTCAGCTTTGAATTGCGAAAAGGCGAAGTATTGGGTATCGGCGGATTGGTTGGTGCGAAACGTACCGATATTGTCGAAACCCTGTTCGGCATCCGCGAGCGTGGGGCAGGCGAAGTGTTGCTGCACGGAAAAGAGGTGCAGAACAAATCGCCGGTGGAGGCGATTAAAAACGGTTTCGCCCTGGTAACGGAAGAACGCCGCAGCACCGGTATTTTTGGCGGATTGGATATCAGCTTCAACTCGCTGATTTCCAATATGAAGAGCTATCAAAAAGGCGGCTTGCTGAGCAATAAAAGCATGAAGAGCGACACCCAGTGGGTTATCGATTCCATGCGTGTGAAAACGCCCAGCCAGAAAACCCGTATCGGCTCGTTATCGGGCGGTAACCAGCAGAAGGTGATTTTAGGCCGCTGGCTTTTAACCAAACCCGAAATCCTGATGTTGGACGAACCGACACGCGGTATCGACATCGGTGCGAAATTTGAGATTTACCAGTTAATCGGCGAGCTGGCCGCGCAAGGTAAGGCGGTCATCATTATTTCTTCCGAAATGCCTGAGCTTTTGGGGGTTACCGACCGCATATTAGTGATGAGTGCGGGCAAGGTGGCCGGTATTGTCGAAACGGCGAAAACCAATCAGGAAGAAATCCTGCAATTGTCGGCTAAATATTTATAAGGCCGTCTGAAAACTTCAAAGCCATTACGCTGAATGCAAACAAATTGATTATTTAAAGGAATTTTATGAGTGCCGTCAAACAGAACAAAGCCTTGGACTTTATGAAGGACTACGCGCTGTATTTCGTGCTGCTGTTGTTGCTGGTGGTGATTATCTCGAAAGATGCCAGCTTTTTAAGCCTGACCAATTTCAGTAACGTTTTAACCCAATCTTCGGTCCGCATCATCATTGCGCTGGGCGTGGCCGGCCTGATCGTTACTCAAGGCACAGACTTGTCGGTGGGCCGCCAAGTCGGATTGGCAGCAGTGATTTCTGCCACATTGCTGCAGGCAGTAGACAATGTGAATAAAGTCTTCCCCGATTTGGGTGTTGTGCCGATTCCGATGGTTATTTTGCTGGTGTGCGCCATCGGTGCGCTCATCGGGCTGGTGAACGGCGTTATTGTTACCGTCATGAACGTTACCCCGTTCATCGCCACGCTCGGCACAATGCTGATTATCTACGGTGTGAACTCTCTGTATTACGACTACGTCGGTTCCGCACCCATTGCCGGTTTCGACGGCGCATATTCCGCCTTCACTCAAGGTTTCTTCGATATCGGCGGATTCCGCCTCTCCTACATCACTATTTATGCCATTGTTGCGATTGCATTGATGTGGGTGATTTGGAACAAAACCCGTTTCGGTAAAAACCTATTTGCCATCGGCGGCAATCCGGAAGCCGCCCGTGTTTCCGGCGTAAACGTTACTTTAAACCTGATTGGCATCTACACCCTGTCCGGCGTGTTTTACGCTTTCGGCGGCCTGCTGGAGGCGGGACGCATCGGTTCGGCCACCAACAATCTGGGTTTTATGTATGAAATGGACGCGATTGCAGCCTGTGTGATCGGCGGCGTGTCGTTCAGCGGCGGTGTCGGTACGGTATTCGGCGTGGTTATCGGCGTGGTTATCTTTACCCTGATTAACTACGGCTTGAGCTATATCGGTGTAAACCCTTATTGGCAATACATCATCAAAGGTTCGATTATCGTTTTGGCCGTGGCCATCGATTCGTTGAAACACGCGAAGAAAAAATAAAAGGTTTGCCTGTCTATTAAGAGGCCGTCTGAAAACCATCTTTCGTTTCCATCGTCGGAACAAGGGTTTTCAGACGGCCTTCATTATAGGCGGCGGTGAAATCCCGATACATATTAACGTCGGCTCTGTTACAATGACCGCCCGTCCTGCCTGGAAAGAGGCCGTCTGAAAACGGCAGCTGGCAGACACACACTTCCGCATATCTTTAGTCCAAAGGAAATCCCATGTTCTCAAAAAGCGTAACCATTGCAAAATACGACCCCGAGCTTGCCGCTGCGATTGCTGCAGAAGTCGAACGTCAGCAAGACCATATCGAATTGATTGCTTCTGAAAACTACGTCAGCTATGCCGTAATGGAGGCACAGGGTAGCCAATTGACCAACAAATATGCCGAAGGTTATCCGAACAAACGTTACTACGGCGGTTGCGAACATGTGGATGTCGCCGAACAGTTGGCGATTGACCGCTGCAAAAAACTCTTCGGCGCGGAATATGTGAACGTGCAGCCACATTCAGGTAGCCAAGCCAACCAAGCGGTTTACGCCAGCGTGCTGAAACCGGGCGACACCATTTTGGGCATGAGCCTCGCGCACGGTGGCCACCTGACCCACGGTGCAAGCGTGAATATTTCAGGCAAACTTTATCACGCCGTAGCTTACGGTTTGGATGAAAACGAAGTGTTGGATTATGCCGAAGTAGAACGCTTGGCATTGGAACACAAGCCCAAAATGATTGTGGCGGGGGCATCGGCCTACGCATTGCAAATCGACTGGGCGAAATTCCGCGAAATCGCCGATAAAGTCGGCGCGTACCTGTTTGTCGATATGGCACACTATGCCGGCTTGATTGCGGGCGGCGAATATCCCAACCCCATGCCGTTTGCCGATTTTGTAACCACCACCACCCACAAAACCCTGCGCGGCCCGCGCGGCGGTGTGATTATGTGCCGCGACAACACGCACGAGAAAGCCCTCAATTCCGCCATTTTCCCCAGCCTGCAAGGCGGTCCGCTGATGCACGTGATTGCGGCCAAAGCCGTTGCATTCAAAGAAGCATTGCAGCCGGAGTTTAAAGAATACGCCAAACGGGTCAAAATCAACGCGGCGGCGATGGCGGAAGAGTTGGTCAAACGCGGCCTGCGCATCATCTCCGGCCGCACCGAAAGCCACGTATTCCTGGTGGATTTGCGCGCCAAAAACATTACCGGCAAGGCGGCAGAAGAAGCCTTGGGCAAAGCGCACATCACCATTAACAAAAACGCCATCCCGAATGATCCGGAAAAACCGTTCGTTACCAGCGGCATCCGCGTCGGCGCGGCAGCCATCACCACGCGCGGGTTCAGCGAAGCCGACGCGCGCGAATTGGCCAATTTGGTGGCCGATGTTTTGGACAACCCGAATGACGAAGCCAATCTGAGCAGTGTGGCCGCTGCCGCTCAGGCTCTGTGCGCTAAAAATCCGGTATACGGCGCATAAGTGAAAGCATATGGCACCCGGATAAACCATCCTTTGCTGCCATTGAGGCCGTCTGAAAATCTTTATGGCGTTTCAGACGGCCTTTACCGTTCAATTCTTCCTCTAACGATACTATGTCCAAACCGCAAGATGCATTTTCCAGATTGATACATGCGCTGAAAATCCTGCCCAATGTCGGCCCGAAATCGGCCCAGCGTATGGCCTACCAACTTCTCCAATACAACCGTGAAGGCGCGGAAGAACTGGTCGAGGCTTTGCAGCATGCACTAAAGCAAGTGCGGCATTGCACGCTTTGCAATACTTTGTGCGAGAATGAATTATGCGAAATCTGCGCCAATCCGGATCGGGACGGCAAGCGGCTGATGATAGTTCATATGCCCGCCGATGTTGCCGGAATGGAAGCGGCGCATTGTCATGACGGCTTATATTTTGTCCTGATGGGGCATATCAGCCCGCTGCAAGATATGGACTTGGGCCATATTGCGTTGGAGCAATTGGTTGTAAGGCTGCAAAACAGCGAAATCGAGGAAATCATTATCGCCACAAATTTCACCGCCGAAGGCGATGCCACTGCTTACATTTTGGCCGAACTGTTGAAAAACCTGCCTTATAAAGTCAGTCGTTTGGCGCGCGGTATGCCGCTGGGGGCGGAACTGGAATATATCGATGCGGGAACACTGGCTCAAGCAGTATATGACCGTAAGCAGTTAAAAGAGTAATTTATCAGTTGAACATACTGAGGCCGTCTGAAAAGTTTCAGACGGCCTCAGCTCATTCTTCAAAGTGGTCGGTATTATTTTTTCAAAAGTTTGGCGGCTTCCAATGCATAATAGGTCAAAATACCGTCCGCCCCGGCTCGTTTGAATGCCAGCAGGCTCTCCAAAATTACCTGATTGCCGTCCAGCCAGCCATTTTGTATCGCTGCCTGCAACATGGCATATTCTCCCGAAACTTGATAAGCATAAGTCGGCACGCCGAAAGTCTCTTTTACTCTGCGTACAACATCCAGATAGGGCAGGCCGGGTTTTACCATAACCATATCCGCTCCCTCCTGAATGTCCAAAGCAACTTCCTGTAAAGCCTCGTCCGTATTGGCGGGGTCCATCTGATAGGTTTTTTTGTCCGCTTTGCCTAGATTGCCCGAACTGCCGACCGCATCACGAAATGGACCGTAAAAAGCCGATGCATATTTTGCGGAATATGCCATGATCCGGGTATGTATATGTCCCGCGTCTTCCAAGGCTTCACGGATTGCACCGATACGTCCGTCCATCATGTCGGAAGGGGCCACTACCTGAGCCCCGGCATCGGCATGACACAATGCTTGCCGAATCAAGACCTCGATAGTCTCGTCATTCATAACATAGCCGTTGCCGTCAGTCAGTCCGTCTTGACCATGTATCGTGTAAGGATCCAATGCAACATCAGTCATAATACCCAATTCGGGGAAACGTGTACGCAATTCGCGTACCACAGTTGGTACCAAACCTTCGGGGTTATAAGCTTCTTCTGCAAATTCGGTCTTATTTTCCGTTATCACCGGGAAAAGTGCCAACATAGGAATACCGTAATTGAGAGCGTCCTCGGCTGTATAGAGTAATTTATCCAAACTTTGCCGTTTAACTCCGGGCATCGATGCAATATTTTCTTCCTGATTGCATCCTTCCAGAACAAAAACAGGATAAATTAAATCATCGGCAGACAGTGTATTTTCGCGCATCAAGCGACGGGAAAAATCATCTTTCCGCATACGCCGCATGCGTGTTAAAGGGAGAATACGGTGGGGTAGGTTCATAATTGACAACAACCTTTCAATAATAATGGTATAAATTTAATCGAGTAAGAATTGTACGCCGAAGTCAAAATAAAAGCATACAAGTAAGTGGGAAATAAGTATTCCTTAGACCAACCCCTATGTGGGTTTAAATTTAATTTTTTTAAAAAACAAAAATATAATAAAAAATCTTCTATTTTCTACAATATTTGTTTGACAGTATTTTCGGATGTGCGTATAGTTCGGTTCTTCGCTGCTTCGGCAGCGTATTTTGACGGTT
>NZ_JBQCVA010000026.1:0-32406 GCF_051962715.1 Neisseria sp. P0008.S010 | reverse complement strand
CATGGCTTGTGCGGTTTGCTGGAAGAAGGTGCTCATGAGAAATCCCCTAAATGTCTTGGTGGGAATTTAGGGGATTTGGGGGGATTTTGCAAAGGTCTCAGAACATCAGTTACTGGACGGCATTATGCGCAAAGCCCACCGCAACCGTCCGCTGACGGAAGCGCAAACCAAACGCAACCGATATTTGTCGAAGACCCGTTATGTGGTCGAACAGAGTTTCGGTACGCTGCACCGTAAATTCCGCTACGCCCGGGCAGCCTATTTCGGACTGATTAAAGTGAGTGCGCAAAGCCATCTGAAGGCGATGTGTTTAAACCTGTTGAAAGCGGCTAACAGGCTAAGTGCGCCTGTTGCCGCTTAAAATGTGGCCCGGATGCCTGATTATGGGGTATCAGGGGAGGATTAAGGGGGCATTTGGGTAAAATTAGGAGCAATTAGGGGCGAAAACGGCTGAAAACCTGTGTTTGGGTTTCGGATGTCGGGGGAAGGGCTTTTTGCAAAGGTCTCTTTTTGCTAATATACTCCAACTTTTTGAGAAGAAAATTGTCATGCTGCCCTTTCACAAGGATACAGATGATTCATTCGCCTTACCTTTAGTTTGGGGACTGCAATACGAATCTTTAACCGATATTATTGTGCATACAACGGGTAAAACAAATGAGCGGCATTACCATGCTATTTCATGCTGTTATATGAATAGACAAATTTATAAGGGGCTGTCCTAGATAACTAGGGAAATTCAAATTAAATTAGAATTATTCCTATGCAAAAAAGTCGTCTAAGTTGGTACAAACAAAATAAGCTCATTAAGCTGTTTGTTGCAGGCGTAACTGTAAGAACGGCAGCAGAGTTGGTCGGTGTCAATAAAAATACCGCTGCCTATTATTTTCATCGTTTACGTTTGCTTATCTATCAAAACAGTCCGCATTTGGAAATGTTTGACGGAGAAGTAGAAGTGGATGAAAGTTATTTTGGAGGGTAACGCAAAGGCAAACGCGGTCGCGACGCTGCCGGCAAAGTTGCCGTATTCGGGCTGTTGAAGTGAAATGACAAGGTTTACACCGTTACTGTGCCGAATACTAAAACAACAACTTTATTTACGCAAGTTTAATGGCATTCCCAAAGAGCGTTTTGAGTTGTATTTGAAGGAGTGTGAATGGCGTTTTAACAACAGTGAGATAAAAGTTCAAATCTCTATTTTAAAACAACTAGTAAAGAAAGATTTGTCCTAGTTATCTAAGACCTCCCCCATTTTATAATATAAAATTCGTACCATAAGTAAATAATCTATGGCATCACACAAAAGAAATTTGACATACTGATTATTGTACGCCAAGCAAAATAGCTACATGTAGCTCATTAGAAAATGCATTAAAAGTAACAAATAACTGAATGGATCCGTTATATTTGTAGTAACTTAAATAGCTTTTTACATAAGGGTTATATTAATTCAAAAGTAGATATCTCTAGTTCATATAGAACAAGATCTAATTTAATATCTTCTTGTAACACTAATGGATAACCGTACTATTTTCTCTGCATATTAGCCCAAGATTAGAAAATAGCCTAAAACCTGCATTTAAACAGACTTTAGGCTATTTAAAACTCATTAATAACAGATCAATATCTCAAATTGCTACCGATATTATCAACAATACGAGGAGTAATAAAAATTAAAAGTTCCGTTTTCTTATCGGATCTAGTTTTTGACTTAAACAAGTTTCCAACAACTGGAATATCTCCTAATAATGGAACTTTACTTACACCTTCTGAGTTTTCCTCATGATAAATACCACCCAAAATTAACGTTCCGCCATCTTCTACCATAACATTAGTATTTAAACGCTGAGTATTTATACAAGGATCAGTAGACCCACAACCTGGATTTACTGAATCTTTATTAATTTTAATATCCATAATTATCTGGCCATCAGGAGTAATATTAGGCGTTACAGTCATTCCTAATACTGCTTTTTTAAATGATGTAGATGTAGCACCACTTGAAGTGGCTTCTTGATATGGAACTTCAGTGCCCGATTCAATTATTGCCTCTTTGCGATCCTGAGTTAAAACACGAGGAGTTGAAACTATTTTCAACTTATTCTGTGCCTGTTGTGCAGATAGCTCTAACCCAAGGGCACCTGAAGATAACGCGTGAACCAAAGCAATACTTGACGTAGCAGCAGCTGTAGGTAAATTCACATTTGGATCAACAGTCCATGCAGGCAATGCCGGAATATCTTGGGATGGATTTCTAATCCAATTTGCAAGAGTTCTTTGCTTATCTACATAACTATTACGGTTAGCACCAGCATTAGCCCAGTTACTCCCCCAACTATTTTTACCATTTGAGCCCGCATATCCAAACTTAACCCCTAATTGACGTGAGAACCCATCTTCTGCCTCTACAATTCTAGCTTCAACCATTACTTGCCGTGCAGGAACATCCAACTCCGTAATTAACTTTTCAAACTTCTGCAGTACAAAGGTATTATCAGTAATAACTAAAGTATTAGTAGCAGGATCGATTAGCGCACTACCCCGATTACTCAGAATCGTTCTGCTATTATTATTACTATTGTTGCTACTATTGTTCTCATCTAATTTTAGTATTTTACGGAATTCCGCTACATTTTTATATTTCAATTGAAATGTTCTAGAATATAAAGGGCCTAACTCATCAATTTCTCTCTGTTGAATTAGAATCGCTTTATCTTTAGCCAATAACTCTTCTCTAGGTGCCACATTAATAACATTACCCGTTTTTCTCATATCCAAGTTACGAGCCTGCATTACTAAATCTAGTGCCTGATCCCAAGGAACATCTTTAAGAGTCAATGTCATTTTTCCTGTAACACTATCACTGGCCACAATATTCATGCCAGACTCTTTAGCCAGAATCTGCAATACCGTACGGACATCAACATCCTGAAAATCTAAAGAAACTTTATTACCTTTAAACGATTTATTTTGATTAGAAGGTAAACCTGAGCTCTCAACCGATGATTTATGAGTTATTTCAACAACCATTCGATCATTCATTGTTTTAATATTATGAGTCCATGCACCCTGATTTTTAATAACTACTTGAGTATCGTTACCAATTCGTTTTAAGACAATATTACGAACAGGAGTGCTAAAATCACTTACATCCAAATTACGCTGAGCTTGCACAGGTAAAGGGTAATTTTTTAATGTAATTGTTAAGTTACTATTATTTTGTTTGATTTCTGGCTTACCCTGAAATTTGCCAGTCAAGATTTCAATACTACCGTTCGATTGTCCTGATTTTCTAAAATCAACTGTGACTGCAGAAACTTCAGAACTTGAAATTTTATTATTTATAATTTGAGAGCTTAAAGTTGCATTTCTGAAGGATGTTGCTTCATTGATATAAATCCAGACTTCTTTACCTTTAATTTCTGCTTTATATCGCCCTGACTTATTCAATCCCAATAATATACGAGCATTATTCCCATTTTTTACTGCTGCAATCTGGCCTAATAATGAATCTGCATATTCAAATGTAGATTGAGGTAATGTCACGCCAGTAGATGGAAAATCTAAAATAATACGAGAAGAAGATTCATTTGCTATAGAATTAATAGGCAAAATAGTATCTTTATCAAATTTTACTTTGACAATTTTCTGATTATTTGGCAATGCCGAAACATTAATATCAGTAATATTGCCTGCAAAAACAGATTGTACAGCTAATAACATTCCTAAAATTGGAAAAACTTTAATATCTACTAATTTTTTCATAATACTAACCCCTTAAATTCTAATCTTTAGCCTGATTTGAATCATTCAATATTAATTCAGTTTGACGGAAAGTCCAATTACCATAAGCATCTTCAACTAATTCTGCTATGTCTATCGCGTCAGCTCTTATATTAGTGATGCGTCCATAGTTTTGGCCAATATAATTACCTTTCCCTACAGTATAAACGTGACCATCAACCTCAACAAAAGCTGAAGTCTTACCTTTTTGGTTAAACAAACCAACATATTTCATACTATCTAGTCCAAAAGCTTCCAATACTTCTTTTGGTCTATTCAAATCTGGAGCGTTAACAGCATTTTGATTAGTACTCAACCTTTTACTATTAAACGCATCTAATGTTGGTTGCACAGGAGGAGTATAAGTCAACTGAGGTGCCCCTTGAGGAATATCTACAGGAGTAAACTTTCCCTCAGCCTCTTTTTTTGTTGCATTAACCCATTCGCGAAGATCGCCTGGTTCCGCATCGCATGCTGTCAGTAGTAACATACTGGATAACAAACAAAGTTTTTTGACCATTTTAACATCCCCATTATCTTACTGAACTGCAGAGGCAGATGCTGCCTCAAGTTGCTTGCGCTCCGCTTCTAGATCTGCAGCAGGACGAGCTTTATATGTGTTTGCGATAGCATCTAAAGTGATTAAACCAGTTTTATCATCTTTCTTTATATTCAACTGACTCAAGGTAATTATACGGGATAACTCACCTATATCGCGCGCAAATTTAGATACTTGGTCATATTGACCACTAATTGAAAGATTATACGGAAGGCGTTGAATTGCACCATCATTCACTGGCTCAAGTGGAGATAGTCCACTTAGTTGCAAACCATTTTTTGAAGCAGCTTGATGAAGCTCCTGAATTAAATTAGGTATTTCTTTATCTGTTGGCAGCTGTTTCAATAATTGATTAAATGAGGCTCGAAGTGCCTCTAGCTCTAATTTCAAGTTATTTAAATTAGCAGCTTGTATACTTTTTTGCCGGAACGTTTCTTTTAAGCTTATTTCTTTTTCTTTAGCAACATCTAATTCGGCTAACTGATCTTTGAAAAAGAATATATACCCCAAACCTAATATACAAATAATTAGCAAACAGGCCAATCCATATTTTAATGGATCATTTAATTCATGTAGATTCTTCAAGTCCAAATCTTTATTTGCCATTTCATCTTCCTCCATTTGATGCATTTTGTTCAGCAGGTATTGCTGCCGATGCACTAGATGCAGATTCTGATGATGCAGAATCAATTGCTATTCCAGCTCCAGCATCAAGAATTTTATTTTTTGGGGTAATTAAATCCGATTTAATAACAAAATCCTGACCATTATCGGTTTTTTTGATCTCCAAAAGTTCCGGTTGCTCGAACAACATTGTAGAAGGTAATGATTTCATAAACATTGCGATTCGATTATCGCTAGAAGCTTTGCCTTTTATTTCATAATTCTTTTCATCAGATGAAGATACTGAAATGAGAAAGACTCCTTCTGGTATAAGCTGATTCAATGTGTCAATTATCTGAGCACCTTCAAAACGTTTACTTTGTAGCTCTTCTACCTTCTGTTTTTTTGCCAGGAAATCTTCCTTTTCTGCTTTCAAACTAGCTATTTCTGCTATTGCTCTATCTAGTGTTTTAATTTCACCTTCTAAAAAAGAATTTCTACTTTCTTGAGTAGAAATTGCTTGATTGATACCCACAAAAGCTACTACTGACAGACCAACTCCAATTAATCCTGAAGCAGCCATCATAACATTAAATTTTTGCTTTTTCTTTTGACTTAACTCTTCCCGATACGGCAAAAGATTTATCTTAATTAAGTTCATCATTTTACAACCCTCTTAAAGCCAAACCGAATGCAACCGTTAAACCCAATCCGTCCTGATGCAATTCAGCTGCATCCACTTGTTTTCCATACTGTAAACAACTGATTGGATTAATACATTCAGCAGCAGTATTTGTTTGGGAAAAAATAACCTCTGTCAATCCAATTTGAGCAGATACTGCACCAGTCAAGAAAATATGCTTGATATTTGAGAATTGCTCCCCAGTTTGCGTGGTATAGTAAAATTGCAAAACCCGCTGAATTTCTTGAGCGACTTGGACATTAAATCTATCAGAAATTTGAACCTGATAATCTGCAGGCCTATCCCCTCCTCCTTGCATTACCTGGGCTTGCTCTTCACTGACTTGATAAGTCCTTTGAATCAATTGATTTAGCTGCTCCCCTCCTAATGGTGATTCCTGCTTATACAATATTTGACCATCTTGCATAATAAGAGAATACATTTCACTTTCCGAAATATTGACAACAGCAACCTTTTCTCCTTGCAACTCAGGAGATTGATCATTCAACCAATAATTAAAGGCGTTCGCTTGAGCGAAAATATCAACATCCAAAAATTTTGGAGTCAAATTAGCGCTATCAAACGCTTCCAATCTAGGCTCAATATCTTCCTTTCGAGAAGCAACTAGCAACAGCTTATTTTGAGAGGAATTACCATTATTGCCTAGAACCTGATAATCATAATTAACCTCCTCCAGAGGTACTAGCTGAGCTATTTCAAATTCTGCAAAATCCTCCAAATCCATTTCAGTATCTTTTGCACTATACGAAACTGTTTCAATAGTTGTGAGCGTCTGAGGCATTGCAACAACAATATTGCGATTATTGGTATTTAATTGGTTATATGCATGTTGCAAATATGAGACGAGTTGATCGTAATCCAGTATCCGATTTCCTTTTATGATGTTTTTAGGAAAACGAACCACCGAGTACTTCTCCACCTGAGCTTGATTTAAATTACGACCAGACAGATAAACCATTTTAATGGCATTCTGAGTAACATCTATACCGACGGCACCTCGCGCAGAAAAGCCTGACGAAGCTTTACTTTTTGTATTTTTTCCATTTTTTGTTAAACGCATAACTAATTTCCCTGCCATGTAATATTGGTTACAATATCGGCTTCCGTAAGCGGTTGATACGAATGTGCAGTAATTAATTTACTGCCCTGTCTAAACGTTAAAGCCATTTTACTTTATTTAATGCCTTCTTGGGTAAATATTACTTAGTCATGATTAAAAAATTTCTCACCACGCTATT
Source organism: Neisseria sp. P0008.S010 (assembly GCF_051962715.1). Taxonomy (NCBI): domain Bacteria; kingdom Pseudomonadati; phylum Pseudomonadota; class Betaproteobacteria; order Neisseriales; family Neisseriaceae; genus Neisseria; species Neisseria sp. P0008.S010. The sequence continues at coordinate 25,520 of NZ_JBQCVA010000026.1, read as the reverse complement.
CGGTTTGCTTGTCGGACTGGTTCTTTTCGCTATTGGTCTATTGGCGATTGCTGTCTTGATTACCTACCCGAAATTACCTGCCTTAGATGCAGTTCAAAACTATCAACCTAAAATGCCGCTAACCATTTACTCTGCCGATGGAAAATTAATCGGCTCTTATGGTGAGGAACGGCGGGCATTCACCGAAATCAAAGAGTTTCCTCAAGTATTAAAAGATGCTGTGATTGCTGCGGAAGACAAACGCTTTTATCAGCATTGGGGAGTAGATGTATTTGGTGTAGGTCGTGCAATGGTGGGGAATCTACGCTCAGGCGGAGTTCGTTCCGGCGCCAGTACAATTACACAGCAGGTCGCCCGTAACTTTTACCTGACCAACGAACAAACTTTCACACGAAAATTTAACGAAGCTTTACTTGCTTACAAAATAGAACAATCTTTAACTAAAGATCAGATTTTAGAGCTTTATTTCAACCAAATTTATTTGGGGCAGCGTGCATATGGCTTTGCCGCCGCATCACAGGTTTATTTCAATAAACCTGTGCAAGAACTGAATTTAGCAGAAGCCTCAATGTTGGCAGGTTTACCCAAATTCCCTTCTGCTGCCAACCCACTAGTCAATCCGAAACGGGCAAAACAACGACAAGAATACATACTCAATAATATGGTTGAGCTCGGTATGATTACTCCTGCTGAAAAAAATGCGGCTTTTAATCAAGAGCTGCATTACGAACGACATGTCCAAGATATCGACCAAACTTCGTTGTATGTCGCGGAAATGGCACGACAGGAACTCTACGAGAAATATGGAGAAGATGCCTACACGCAAGGCTTTAAAGTGTATACAACGGTAGATACCGAAAGCCAACGCATTGCCACCAATGCATTACGCAAAACTTTACGCGGCTTTGATCGGGGAAGCGCTTATCGTGGTGCCGAGGGTTATTTGGAACTAGGCAAAGACAGTGATGAAGATCTTGAAGAAATCGTCGGCAAATACCTATCTACCATGCATGCTGTCGATGGTCTGGAACCTGCCGTCATTATTGAAGCATCAAAAAACACCGGCATTGTTGCTCAAATCACAACAGGCGACCGCGTCCGCTTAACCCCCGTTCAAATGGGAAGTGCGCGCAATGCCATCCTCAATGCAAAACTTGAAGAAGCACAACTTCGTCCGGGTGCGGTTATCCGCCTGCAAAGAATCAAAGGCGACGAATGGCGTATCGCCCAAGAACCTGCCTTACAGGGCGCATTAGTTGCCTTGGATGTACGCACCGGCGCGGTAAAAGCTTTAGTTGGCGGTTATAACTTCCACAGCAAAAATTTTAACCGAGCCACCCAAGCCATGCGTCAGCCGGGTTCTTCATTTAAACCGTTTGTATATTCGGCAGCACTGGCAAAAGGCATGACAGCTGCAACTTTAATAAATGACGAACCGCTTTCCATTCCCGGAGCAGGACGGGGAGGTCGGCCTTGGACACCGAAAAATTCAGACGGCCGTTATGATGGCCCGATTACACTGCGCCATGCGTTGACCAAATCTAAAAATATGGTTTCCATCCGTATCTTGATGGCCAATGGTGTGGACTATACACAGCAATATATCCAAAAATTTGGCTTCAAACCGTCCAACCATCCTGCCAACCTTTCAATGGCACTTGGGGCAGGATCAAGCACCCCTTTACAAATGGCTGAAGCCTATGCTGTGTTTGCGAACGGCGGCTACAAAGTTTCTGCGTATGTCATCGACAAAATCTATGATTCGCAAGACCGCCTCAAAGCCCAAATGCAACCGCTTGTCGCCGGGGAGAACGCACCGCAGGTGATCGACCCGCGCAATGCCTACATCATGTATAAAATCATGCAGGATGTCGTCAAATACGGTACTGCACGAGGCGCATTGTCTCTGGGCCGCTCGGACATTGCCGGCAAAACCGGCACGACCAATGACAACAAAGACGCATGGTTTGTCGGTTTCAACCCAGACATCGTAACCGCCGTCTTCATCGGCTTCGACAAACCGCGCAGTATGGGGCGTGCTGGCTATGGCGGCACCATCGCCCTGCCTGTTTGGGTGGAATATATGCGTCACGCATTAAAAGGCAAGGAAAGTAAAGGCATGAAAGTGCCGACCGGCTTGGTACTGCGTGGAGGAGAATATTTCTACAAAGAACGTCAATCTACCGACCCATCGATTAGAATTGACAACACCAGCAGCCGCCCCGCCAATGAAAACACCGATACAGGTTCGCCAACCCGAACCAATCAAGACAATGGTGAACAAGAGCTGAAACCCATCAACAGGGTAACGGAAGAAACCGAAGTCAAACCAATCAACCGCAAACCCGCGGCTGATAACGATTTGAACGATTTATTCTGATGTACCCAAACGGCAACGTCTCACAAACGTTGCCGTTTCTTTATCTGCAAACACCATCATCCCACACCCTTCATTAAAAATAAAATATATTAAAATCATATATATATAAACCAAATAGGCCGTCTGAAAACCATTTTAACCACGACTCGCGTTTCTTAGCGGAAAAATAGCGTACACTACGCCGCTTTACACACTGGCCAAAAGCCCCGCATCCACAAGGAAACCGATTAATGACCACCGGTCAAATCACCACACTCCCCGTCCCCAGCGGACACGGCAGCCTGGATCAATATATCCACACAGTAAACAGCATCCCGTTGCTCACCCCGGAAGAAGAACACAACCTGGCCGAACGCAAAATGGGAGGCGACGTAGAGGCCGCCAAACAACTGATCCTTTCGCACCTCCGCGTCGTTGTATCCATCGCCCGCGGCTACGACGGCTACGGCCTCAACCAAGCCGACCTGATCCAGGAGGGCAATATCGGCCTGATGAAAGCCGTCAAACGCTACGAACCCGATCGCGGCGCACGACTGTTTTCTTTTGCCGTTCACTGGATTAAGGCCGAAATCCACGAATTCATCCTGCGCAACTGGCGTTTGGTACGTGTCGCCACCACCAAACCGCAACGCAAACTGTTCTTCAACCTGCGCAGCATGCGCAAATCCCTGTCCGCACTTTCACCGAAAGAGGCGCAGGCCATTGCCGACGACTTAGGAGTCAAACTCTCCGAAGTTTTGGAAATGGAACAACGCATGACAGGCAAAGATGTTGCCTTGCTGGCAGACAACAGCGACGATGACGACAACTTTGCCCCCATAGACTGGCTGGCAGACCACGACAACGAGCCGACGCGCCAAATCGAACGCAAAGCCCACTACACACTGCAAACCGAAGGCCTGCAAAACGCACTGGCCAAACTCGACGACCGCAGCCGCCGCATCGTCGAGACACGCTGGCTGCAGGACGACGGCGGGCTGACTCTGCACGAACTGGCTGCCGAATACGGCGTTTCCGCCGAACGCATCCGCCAAATAGAAGCCAAAGCCATGCAAAAACTGCGTACCTTTTTGGCAGAAGAAACAGAACAGTAACACTCTGCACCCCGCATGCAGGCCGTCTGAAAACAAATATACCGCCACCGATACGGCTCATCGTCCCGCATCAAACATACAATCCCTTTCAGACGGCCTTTTGCCTATCTGGCAAAAGTTAGGCTAAAATCGGCGTGTTTTTTCCAACCCACTACAAAGGTTTTATTATGCTGACAGGCAGCTTGGTTGCATTGATTACCCCCATGCACGAAGACGGCAGCGTCAATTTCCAACAACTCGAAACACTGATTGACTGGCACATTGCCAACGGCACCGACGGCATCGTCGCCGTCGGCACTACGGGAGAATCCGCCACCCTTTCCGTAGCAGAACACACCGCCGTTATCGAAGCAGTAGTCAAACATACCGCCAAACGCGTTCCCGTCATTGCCGGCACGGGAGGCAACAGCACTGCCGAGGCAGTCGCCCTTTCGCAAGCCGCCAAACAAGCGGGTGCGGACTACACCCTGTCAGTCGTCCCCTACTACAACAAACCGTCCCAAGAAGGCATTTACCGCCATTTCAAAACCATTGCCGAATCGGTCGACATCCCAATGATTATCTACAACGTTCCCGGACGGACCGTGGTAGACATGAGCAACGAAACCATCCTGTGCCTGGCCGAAATTCCCAACATCGTCGGTGTTAAAGAAGCCAGCGGTGCCATCGGCCGCGAAATCGACTTAATCAATCATGCGCCGGAAGGCTTTGCCGTTTATTCCGGCGACGACCCCACAGGCATCGCCTTCATGCTGTGCGGCGGCCATGGAGTCATCACCGTGGCAGCCAACGTTGCCCCAAAACTCTTCGCCAACATGTGCCGTGCCGCCCTAAACGGAGAAATCGCACGCGCACGCGAACTGAACAAACAACTTACCCCGATTTACGATGTTATGTTCTGCGAACCCAGTCCTGCCGCCCCAAAATGGGCTGCAGAACAACTCGGTGTCTGCGCCGCACACGTCCGGCTGCCCATCATCCCCCTCACCGAAGGCGGGCAAGCCAAAGTACGTGCCGCACTGGTCGCAGCCAAACTGATTTAATCCCACACGGAGTCCGTATGAATCCAATCAAACCCGCCATTTTGGCCCTTTCCCTCCTCAGCCTGGCCGCATGTTCGGGCAGCAAAAAAGAACAACCCAAACTCGACTATCAATCGCAAAACCGCAAAGTCGTGAACCTCGAAGTCCCGCCCGACCTGACCAACCCCGGGCAAAACAGCCTTTACCAACTGCCCGCCGGCAGCGGTGCCGTCCGCGCAAGCGACATCAACCGCAACCGCGCAATCAACCAACATGCAGGCGGCCAGACCGTCCTCGCAGGCGTGAGCGGCGTCAAAATGGAACGGGACGGCAGCCAACGCTGGCTGACCGTATCCGGCAAAAAACCCACCGAACTCTGGCCGCTGCTGAAAACCTTCTGGCAGGAAAGCGGCTTTACCATTGCAAGCGAAGAACCCGCCATCGGCCAAATGGAAACCGACTGGGCTGAAAACCGTGCCAAACTCTCCGGCGGCGGCCTCCGCAGCCTGCTCGAAAAAATCGGCTTGGGCGGCGTTTACTCCACCAGCGAGCGCGACAAATTCATCATCCGCATCGAACAAGCCAAAAACGGCGGCACAGACATCTTCTTCGCCCACAAAGGCATGAGCGAAACCTATACCGACCGCAGCGAAGAACGCACCATGTGGCAGCCGCGCCCGAACGATCCGAACCTGGAAGCCGCCTTTTTGGCACGCTTCATGCAATACCTGGGCGCGGACGAAAAACAAATCCAGTCCGAGCTCGGCGACACTGCCGCCGCCAAACAGGCTTCCAACCTGGCCAAACTGGAAAACGGCAGCCTGCTGCTCTCCGGCGACTACTCGCGTAACTGGCGGCGTACCGCACTGGCACTCGACCGGATCGGCCTGACCGTTATCGGCCAAAATACCGAGAAACACGCCTTCCTCGTGCAGCCTGCACAAGCCGAAGGTGCCGCAGTCCGAGAGAAGAAACCCGGACTCGTCGGCCGACTGTTCGGCAAAAAAGCCGCCGCACCCACCCAGCAGCCCGAATTAGTCGCCTTCCTTGAACCGGTCAAAGAAGGCGCAAGACTGCGCATCCTCAACAGGGACGGCAGCCTCTACACCGGCCCGGAAAGCAAAGAATGGCTGAACCGCCTGCATACCGAGCTGCGCTAAGGAAAGCTAAAAACCATCGGATACAGGCGTAAAACCCGCCATTCGCGGAAACCGCGATAGATATCCGCAAACGGCATAAGGCCGTCTGAAAACCGACATCACGTTTTCAGACGGCCTTCCTCCATGAGAACAACCATCCAAACACCACAACCGCAAAAACACCGCCATCCGCATCCGCAACCGTATTTTTGCAAATCGGAACAAAATTACCCGTTATATAAAAACACGTTAAATCCTTGCCCCACGCAGAAAATTACTTTACCCTGCACCGGCCTGGACACCTCAGGCGCATTTTAGGAAACATAACCATGAACAAAAAAATCGCAGTTCTGCTGGCCCTTGCCGCTGCAGTTGCCGCACCCGCCGCCATGGCGAAAGACATCAAAATACAGGAAAACTCTGCCGGACTGTCCGAACAACTGACCGAAAACCTGGCAGCCACCGCCGTTTCCATGGGCGTGAAAGAACCCCTGTCCATCAGAAAATCCGCCGACGGCGTAACCATCTCCGGCAGCAGCGGCACACAATGCAACATCAAACTGAACGACGGCAAAATTGCCGGCGTCAGCTGCAAATAAGCCGCACAAACCCAACAGGCCGTCTGAAAACATTTTCAGACGGCCTGTTTGTTTTACCCCCCAAAAAAAAACAACACTTCTGCGCACCCTGCCGCAACCCTTTCAGACGGCCTGCACACCATCCTGACAAAATTTAACTTTTCCTTCTCTTTGCCCCGTGTTTATGTTAAAACCGCAGCCGAAAAGAACAACCGCGTCATGACAGACCCGACACCTGCAAAAGAGAAAAACATGGAACTGAACCAACTCAAAGCCTTCGTTACCGTGGCGCACCAGGGCAACCTGACCCAAGCTTCCGAACGGCTGTTTTTATCCCAACCCGCCGTTTCGGCACAAATCAAAGCCATCGAAAACGAACTGGGCACACCGCTGTTTGTCCGCAACAGCAACGGCATGAGCCTGACCCGCGCAGGCGAAATCTTCCTGCCCGAGGCCGAATCCCTGCTGCAACACAAACACCGGCTGGAACACTTTGCCAAAACGCTGGCCGCCAACCACACAGAAGAAATCCGCCTCGGCCTGATTCACCCCGTGGACTCGGCCAAAGTTACCCGCCTCACCACCCTCGTCAGCCAACGCGAACCGAAAACCCGTCTGCACATCCAATACGGCATGAGCGGCGAAATCGCAGACAGGATTCAGGAACACAAACTGCACGGCGGCTTTTTCCTCGGCACCTCCAAACAAATGGGCATCCGCAGCATTTTCTTGGAAAATATCCATTATTCGCTGATTTGCCCCAAAGCCGAACGCGACGCCATCCGCCAAGGCATACCCCAAAGCCTGGAAAACCACATTTGGATCGAAATGTCCGGCGCGGCGAGCAGCAACCGACACCTGCAACAATTCTGGCGTGCCAACCGCCTCGCGCCGAAACGCCAAATCCTGTGCGACTACCCGCAGACCATCATCGACCTCGTGGCCGACGGCCTGGGCATCGCCATGGTGCCGGAAAGCAAAGCAGCGGCGGCAATCAATGCGGGCAGGCCCGTCGCCGTCATCGAAGAATACCGCCAAACCCTTCCGCTGCACTTCATCCATGCCGACGAATACGCGCAAAACCCCGGCCTGCAACTGTTAAAGCAATGTATCGAAACAGTATGGCAAATGCCGGACAACGGATACGCCGGGCCGTCTGAAAGCGAAACAGAAACGGAGTGAAAACACCCTTCCCTAATACCGCCCGCTTTCAGACGGCCTCACACTTGCAAAAAGGAAAACCAATGACCTACACCGACACCCCTTGTCCCGAATACCCCGTCCCAAACGGCTACCGCTGCGGCTTCATCGCCATCGTCGGCCGCCCCAACGTCGGCAAATCCACCCTGATGAACCACCTCATCGGGCAAAAAATCAGCATCACCAGCAAAAAAGCACAAACCACGCGCCACAAAGTAACCGGCATCTACACCGACGACACCGCCCAATTCGTCTTCGTCGATACCCCCGGCTTCCAAACCGACCACCGCAACGCGCTGAACGACCGCCTCAACCAAAACGTTACCGAAGCCTTGACGGGCGTAGATGCCGTCGTCTTCGTCGTCGAAGCCATGCGCCTCACCGAAGCCGACCGCACCGTCATCAAACAACTGCCCAAACACACCCCCGTGATTCTGGCGGTCAATAAAATCGACAAAGACAAAGCAAAAGACAAATACGCCCTGCAAGCCTTTATCGACGACGTACGGCGCGAATTCGACTTTGCCGCTGCCGAAGCCGTCAGTGCGAAACACGGGCTGCGCATCGCCAACCTGCTCGAGCTGCTCAAAACCTACCTGCCCGAGAGTGTCCCCATGTATCCCGAAGACATGGTTACGGACAAATCCAGCCGCTTCCTCGCCATGGAAATCGTGCGTGAAAAACTGTTCCGCTATCTGGGGGAAGAACTGCCTTATGCCATGAACGTGGAAGTCGAACAGTTCAAAGAAGAAAACGGCATTCTGCGCATCTACATCGCCGTTTTGGTAGACAAAGAAAACCAAAAACCCATCGTCATCGGCAAAGGCGGCGAAAAACTGAAAAAAATCTCCACCGAAGCCCGCCTCGATATGGAAAAACTGTTCGACTGCAAAGTATTTTTACAAGTTTGGGTCAAAGTAAAATCCGGCTGGGCGGACGACATCCGCTTCTTGAACGAACTGGGCATGTAGGCCGTCTGAAAGCCTTGGCGGGAAACCGGGGCATACCGGCCTCAACCAACCCGCCGCCCCTTACTTTTTCAGACGGCCTCCCCATCCGGAGGCCGTCTGAAAACATATCAGGCATACCCGTCGCATTCAAATACGGCACAAACAACCGCCTCACACATCACACAGGAGAAAAAACATGGCATTCCGTACCTTCCTTGTCTCGCGCAACATCGAATTCAGCCTGCGCCGCTACGGCATAGACGCGCTGAACTTTATGGCCCTGGGGCTGTTCTCGTCGCTGATTATCGGCCTGATTTTAAAAACCGTCGGCGGCTGGCTAGACTGGCCTTGGCTGATGGAAGTTGGCAAACAGGCGCAGGGGGCGATGGGTGCGGCCATAGGCGTGGGCGTGGCCTACGCGCTGAAAGCACCGCCGCTGGTGTTGTTTGCCAGCGTTGCCACAGGCACTGCGGGTGCGGCTTTGGGCGGGCCGGTCGGCTGCTTTATCGCCGCCGCCGTCGGGGCGGAGTTTGGCAAGCTGGTTTATAAATCCACGCCCGTGGATATTGTCGCCACGCCTGCCGCCACTCTGATTGCGGGTTTGGCCGCCGCCCAATTCGTCGGCCCCGCGATTCAGACGGCTATGACCGAAATCGGCGCGTTGATTATGTGGGCGGTGGATTTGCAGCCGTTTTTGATGGGTATTTTGGTGTCGGTCATCATGGGTATTTTGCTGACGCTGCCGGTTTCCAGCGCGGCGGTGGCGATTACCCTGTCGCTCAACGGCTTGGCGGCTGGTGCGGCCACAGTCGGCTGCTGCGCCCAAATGGTCGGCTTTGCGGTCATGAGTTTTCGCGACAACCGCTGGTCGGGGCTGTTGAGCCAGGGCTTGGGCACCAGTATGCTGCAAATGCCCAATATCGTGAAAAATCCGAAGGTCTGGCTGCCACCGATTATCGCCTCCGCCATTTTGGGCCCGCTGGCGACGCTGGTATTCCAAATGCAGAATATCCCCTCGGGCGCGGGCATGGGCACGAGCGGCCTGGTCGGACAGGTCGGCACGTTGGACGCGATGGGCGGCGCGCCTTCGGTGTGGCTGGCCATCGGCCTGCTGCATTTCGTGCTGCCCGCGCTTTTGACTTGGCTGATCGCCATCCCTATGCGCCGCATCGGTTGGATTAAAGACGGCGATTTGAAGTTGAACGCGTAACCACAAATAAAAACCGCCCGCCGTGGCGGCTTTCCTTCCGCATGGTTGGCAACCGTCCCACTTCACTTTATACTGCCCGCGCTTTTGACTCGGCCGTCCGCCGCACCGGCCGGACAAACAGCGGAAATCTGCAACCGGAAAACCGAATATGCCCCTGCTGCCCGCCCTTGCCTTTGCCCGGCAACTCATCGAAGGCCGTCTGAAAAACGGCGGCCGCGCCTTGGACGGCACAGCCGGAAACGGCCGCGACACCCTGTTCTTGGCGCAACTGGCAGGCGGGAACAGAAAAGTTTGGGCGTTCGACATCCAAGCGCAAGCCCTGTCCAACACCGCCGGACTGTTGCGCGAAAACGGCGTTGAAGGACGAGTGGAACTGATTGCCGCCAGCCATGCCGATTTGGCCGATTACGTCCGCGAACCGCTGGATGCCGCCATGTTCAACTTCGGCTACCTGCCCGGCGGCGACAAAACCGTTACCACAAAAGCCGACAGCAGCGTGCGCGCCATGCAGGCCGCCGCCGCACTGCTGGCCGAAGGCGGACTGCTGACCGCCGTCGTTTACAGCGGCCACCCGGCCGGACGCGCCGAAGCCGCCGCCATCGAACAATGGGCGGCCGCGCTGCCGCAGGAACAATATCAAGTCCTGCACTACCGCTTTACCAACCAGCGCAACCATCCGCCGCAACTGCTGGCCATAGAAAAACGTATCCGAAAACCGAACCGATAGATAAGGAAAACCGACCATGATTTACATCTGGGCAAAAAAAGGCCACTTGTTTTTTGTCGCCATGACCGTTTTATTATTCAACCTGCGCTACTGGATGCTGTTTGCAAAACCCGAAAAACCGCTGCCGGGCGTATTGAAAGTGCTGCCGCACCTCAACGACACCACGCTGCTGTTCACCGGCCTGTGGATTATGACCATTGCCCACTGGACACCCTTCGGCAACGCCAACTGGCTGGGCGTGAAACTGCTTTTAGTGGTTGCCTACGTCCTCGTCGGCATGAAGGCACTGAAATCCAAGCCCCGCAGCACGCAAGCTTGGCTGTTTTACCTGCTGTCGATGGGCATCGTCGGCATCATTTACTGGCTCGCGACATACAAACCGTTCTAAAAAACAGCAAAAGGCCGTCTGAAAACCAAACAAACAGGTTTTCAGACGGCCTTTCCGCATCCTGCGGCCCGCCATCAAACGGCAGACGACCCAAATCCCGACTACCGATTGGCCGCACCGCCGTCGAAACGGACGGAACTGCCGCTAAAGCGTCCCGGATTACCGCCGCCTCGGCCTTCTTCGCGATAATAACCGCGCGGCGGCGGATAATTCCGATAAACGCGCGGCGGCGGTGCATACCCCCGGTCGTCCGCATCCCCAATCCGCACCGACACACCGTTCCTGCCGCCTTCATAATAAAAATACGAACGCGGCGGAGGCGGCGGCGGATAAAGGTCGTCATACGTGTAAATATAAATATCCCGCTGCTGCGGACGCTCCGTCGTTACCACCCCGCGTTCAAAAGCACGCGAAATGTCCTGTTGCGCCCACCCGCTTGCCGACACCAGCAACAGGGCGGATAAAATCAACCTTTTCATCTCAGCCTCCTGCAAAACGGCGGATTGCCGTATAGCAAATTATGCCGCAGAACAAAGTTAAACGGCACTATCAAACGTAAAACCACCGTATATTCCAAAAGTACTGCAAGCCTGCTATGCTTCCGCCCCCGAACAAACCCTTACCCGATCAAAGAGGACAAACCATGAGCAATATCCCCGCCGAACTCAAATATGCCGACAGCCACGAATGGCTGCGCAAAGAAGAAGACGGCACAATGACCGTCGGCATCACCTTCCACGCCCAAGAACTGCTGGGCGACATCGTCTTTGTCGAACTGCCCGAAATCGGCACCAAACTGGCGGCAAAAGACCGGGTCGGCGTAGTCGAATCGGTTAAAGCCGCCTCCGATATTTACGCCCCGCTCGCCGGAGAAATCACCGCCATAAACGAAAACCTCGCCTCGGCACCCGAAACGGCCAACAGCGATCCGTACGGACAAGGCTGGTTCTTCAAAATCAAACCCGACTACCCCGCCGACTACGACTCCCTGCTCGGCGCAGAACAATACGCAGCGATTGCCGGATAAACCCCATACCAAGCCTTCATGAGGCCGTCTGAAAACATCTTTCGGACGGCCTCTCCATACCCGCCGTTTATCCGCCCGCATAACCGCTTAAAAACATTTCAGAATCCACCCCGTCTTCTGGCCAAACGGCCTGTTTAACCGCAAAAAGCGTATTTTTCTCACATTTTGCTGGACTTTTAACACCATCTTAGTAAAAATACGCGTTTGTTTCCGGCCTGCGGGACCATTCCGTTCCACCATCGGGCAAACCGCCCGGACCGCGCCGCCCCATACCTTACGCAGCCGCCGTCAAACGCGGATGTACAACCTTTGCAAGGAAACCGAAATGGACTTACGCAAACTGAAAAAGCTGATTGATTTGGTTGAAGAATCCGGCATTGCCGAAATCGAAGTAACCGAAGGCGAGGAAAAAGTTCGCATCACCCGCTCCACCGTGGCGCAAACCGTCTACGCGCCCGCCCCCGTAGCGGCCGCACCCGCCGCACCGGCACCTGCCGCCGCGCCTGCTCCTGCGGCAGTCCCGGCAGCCGCTCCTGCCGCACGAGACCTCTCCGCCGCACAAAAATCGCCCATGGTCGGCACCTTCTACCGTGCCGCCAGCCCGAGCAGCCCCGCGTTTGTCGAAGTCGGCCAAACCGTCAAAGCCGGCGACACCCTATGCATCATCGAAGCCATGAAACTGATGAACGAAATCGAAGCCGAGAAATCCGGCGTCATCAAAGAAATCCTGGTAGAAAACGGAACACCGGTCGAATACGGCGAACCCCTGTTCATCATCGAATAACCCTTTCAGACGGCCTTCCGCACCTCGGAAAGGCCGTCTGAAAGCTTGACCGTCCCTCGTCGGACAAAGGATGCCTTATGCGCCTGCTCATCGCCCTGTTGCTGCCCTGGCTGCAATTCTTCACCATCGGCCGCCCCATCGCCGGCATCATCTGCCTGATACTGCAACTCACGCTTATCGGCTGGCTGCCCGCCGCCATCTGGTCGGTATACGCCCTGAGCCAATACAAAACCGACCAAAAAATACGCAACGCGCTGAACAACCGACAAGTCTGACCGAAGGCCGTCTGAAAACCAAACCGAGAGGTTAATCATGTTGAAAAAAGTATTAATCGCCAACCGTGGGGAAATCGCACTCCGCGTCCTGCGCGCCTGCCGCGAAATGGGCATTGCCACCGTTGCCGTCCATTCCGAAGCCGACAAAGACAGCCTGCACGTCAAATTGGCCGACGAATCCGTCTGCATCGGCCCCGCGCCCTCGCCCCAAAGTTACCTGTACATCCCGGCCATCATCGCCGCCGCCGAAGTAACCGGTGCGGACGCCATCCACCCCGGCTACGGCTTTCTGGCCGAAAATGCCAATTTTGCCGAACAAGTCGAACAATCCGGCTTCATCTTCATCGGCCCGCGCGCCGACACCATCCGCCTGATGGGCGACAAAGTGTCCGCCAAACAAGCCATGCAGGAAGCGGGCGTGCCCTGCGTGCCCGGTTCGGACGGCGCACTGCCCGACGACCCCGAAACCATCATCAAAACCGCCGCCAAAGTCGGCTACCCCGTCATAATCAAAGCATCGGGCGGCGGCGGCGGACGCGGTATGCGCGTGGTGGAAAGAGAAGAAGACCTAATCAAATCGGTGGAAATGACCAAAGCCGAAGCCGGTGCCGCATTCGGCAACCCCATGGTTTACATGGAACGCTACCTGCAACGGCCGCGCCACGTCGAAATCCAAGTGCTGGCCGACGAACACGGCAACGCCATCTACTTGGGCGAGCGCGACTGCTCCATGCAGCGCCGCCACCAAAAAGTCATCGAAGAAGCCCCCGCGCCCGGCATCACCGCCAGAGAGCGCGAGAAAATCGGCAAAGCCTGCGTCGAAGCCTGCAAACGCATCGGCTACCGCGGTGCGGGAACGTTCGAATTCCTGTATGAAGACGGCGAATTTTTCTTTATCGAAATGAATACCCGCGTACAGGTCGAGCACCCCGTTACCGAACTGATTTCCGGTGTGGACATCGTTCAGGAACAACTGCGCGTGGCGGCAGGCGAGAAATTGCAATACAAGCAGAAAGACATTGTTTTGGAAGGCCATGCCTTCGAATGCCGCATCAACGCCGAAGACCCGTACAACTTCATCCCCAGCCCCGGCCTGATTGAAAGCTGCCACCTGCCCGGCGGCTTCGGCATCCGCGTGGACAGCCACATTTATCAGGGCTACCGCATCCCGCCAAACTACGACAGCCTGATCGGCAAAATCTGCGTACACGGCAAAACCCGCGAACAGGCAATGGCAAAAATGCGCGTTGCGATGGCTGAGCTGGCCATTACCGGTATCAAAACCAATGCCGACCTGCACCGCGACCTGTTCCGCGATCCAGGCTTCTCCGACGGCGGCGTCAGCATCCATTATCTGGAACAATGGCTGGAAGCGCGCAAAGCACGCGAGGAAGGCAAATAACACGCCTGTCTGAGGTTCAATCCTGAAAAGGCCGTCTGAAAAATAGTTTTAACCACGTTAAAGCTATACTTTCAGACGGCCTTTGACTGCAATGGACAGCCTTGTGATGGCTTTTTTGGAGTGTGATGATGCCTTTACAACAGTCGTTTGCCAATGGACCTTACCGTATCACTTTTGCCGTTTGGCGATGTATACCGCCTTGCGGTAGCCGTCGGGTATCCGGCAATATTTGGAATTGGAAAGAGCCCTACGCCTGTTTGTCGGCAAAGAATTTTTTGTAGTATTGATCAATCCGTTCGATGGTGGTTGAGTCGTTCGGCGTCAGAATCCGTTGTTGTAGGCTGAGCCGTACCAAGTCATCGTCTTCGCGTTCGGCAGCCGCGCAATCTGTGGATTGGTGGGTGCGGAGGTAATCAATCATTTCGGTCAGTTGTTGCTGGGCTTGTTGATAGTCGGACATATTTTCCCCTGTTATGTGAATCGACGGATAGAAAAAATGGCAGGTCTGAAACCCGCCATGCTGTCAAAACCGGACAAACCGGTTAGTTTGGATGCTTAAGCCGCCTGGATGTTTGCAGCCTGAAGGCCTTTGGGGCCGCTGGTAACATCAAAAGAAACTTTTTGGCCTTCTTTCAGGGTTTTAAAGCCTTCCATATTGATGGCGGAGAAATGTGCGAACAAATCATCGCCGCCTTCATCGGGAGTGATAAAACCAAAGCCTTTTGCATCGTTAAACCATTTAACAGTACCGGTTGCCATAAATACTACTTTCCATATCTAAAAAATTGATCAAACCAAGCCGGACGGGTTTACAGTAAACAGTAAGACGTTGTCTTATTATTTTAGAGTATTTGCCCCAGTCGGGCTTAACTGTCTTTTTACCTTTGTTAAGCAATGTAGTCAAGCAATAAACGGGAAAAGGCGGTTTTTTACGGAAAACAGTGCAAAATACAACAGTGATCGGGTAGGCCGTCTGAAAAGGGTGTGAGACAGGCCTGCGGGACATCGGGTATGGGGTGGTGAGGGTGTTATAATTCCACTGTTTTGCCGCTGTGTGCGGCTGTATGTGCGGAACAGTGAATGGATAGGAAAATTCCTTTAAGTAATAAACAGATGGCCTTTTTGCTGGCAACGATGACGGCAATTATGCCTTTATCCGTCGATGCTTATTTGCCAGCGATTTTATCGTTGTCCGACGATTTGCAGGTGCCGGTAAAGTTGATTGAGAAAAGCCTGAGCAGTTTTATGTTCGGTGTGGCGTTCGGCCAGCTGCTGGGCGGTGCGGTGTCGGATGTGAAAGGCAGGCGTACGGTGGCTTTGGGCGGTTTGGGACTGTATGCCGCCGCTTCGCTGGCCTTGGCCTTGCTTCAAACCATGGAGCAGTTGGTTGTGTTGCGGTTGCTGCAGGCTTTCGGCGGCGGGATGGCGGCAGTGATGGCCGGGGCGGTGGTGCGCGATTTTTACGAAGGCAGGCAGGCGGCGCAGATGTTTGCGCTAATCGGCATCGTGATGATGTCTGCACCGTTGGCCGCGCCTATGTTGGGGTCAGGATTGCAGCGTATCGGCGGATGGCGGCCGATTTTTGTTTTTTTATTGTTGTATTCTTTGGCCGTATTTGCATTGATGTGGCGTTTTTTGCCGAAATCGGAGGCAAACGGGCGGCTTGACCGGCATTTTTTCGGCGATATGCTGCGGCGTTACCGTCGTGTATTGCAAACCGTGCCCGCTTTGGGCTTTATGTTTTTTCAGGCGTTCAGTTTCGGTTCGATGTTTGTTTTCTTAACCGAATCTTCGTTTGTTTACATGAAGCTGTATGGTTTGACGCCGTTTATTTATGCATTGGTGTTCGGCAGCAATATTGTAACGATGATGGCGTTTAACCGTATTACGGCCTGGCGGTTGAAAAGCGGCAGCAACGCAGAGGATATTTTGTTGTGGGGTTTGGCTATTCAATTGGCTGCAAATTCGGCGGCATTGTTGTTGGTGTGGGCTTGCGGCGGGCTGCCGCCGTTACCTTTGCTGGTGCTGTGCCTGATGGTTTCGGTCGGCACCCAGGGTTTGGTTACGGCAAACACGCAGGCCTGCTTTATGTCTTATTTTAGGGAAGTCGGAGGCAGCGCGAATGCTTTGCTGATGGCGGTTACGTCGCTGATTGGTGCAGGCATGGGTTGGCTGGCGACGTTGCTGCATAATGGTACGGTGTATGTGATGGTTTCCCTGATGCTGTGTTCCACCGTTGCCGGCTGCCTGCTGTTATTTGCCTGTTCGCGTCAGGCATGGTTGAAAGCGGATGTTAGGTAAGAAAGAAGGGGAGGCCGTCTGAAAAACAGTTTTCAGACGGCCTCCCCTTTATACAGCCTTATTGCATGTCATGATTTTGACGTGCAGCCATCCTTTCTTCAATCACATTAGTGTGATTGTCTGATTTTTCGTCACTCAGCGCATACCAATCAATTTCCCGTGTGTAATACATCACCGCGAACAGCGCTGCAAACAGCAGACAAGAGCCGGCCAGCAGGTTGTATTGCTGCATTTTTATCAATACAAACATCGTACCGTAGGCCGCAACGAGCAGTGCCGTCATCATATGTACCCCGCGCGTGGTGGCCAGCACGAAGCGCAGATACCAAAACAGCAAGCCGATACACGCCGCCGCACCGATGGCATAAGCGGCAGTAAAGCCGATATGTTCCGCCAGCGAGAGCAACAGCAGGTAGAAAATCGACAACGCCGCGCCTACCAGCAGATACTGCACCGGATGGATACGCCATTCCTGCAGGATTTCGCTCAAAAAGAACGAAGAAAACACCAACACCACCAGCACCATGCCGTATTTCACACTGCGGACGACCATGTGGTAGCCCTCCGCCCCCAGCAGTATGCTGGACTGGTATTCGCTCCGCTGTTCGGCCAGTCCGTAAATCCACAGCAATACCACTGCAAAGGCGATACACAGGCCGATTACGCTCCATAATTTTTTCGTCATTTTCTGCTCCATAGAAAGGTTTTGGGCTACGGACTTCCGTTTGCCGACAGCGTCCAGTATGCCGAGACGCCGTCAATTTCCTGTGGGGCAGTTGTGAAGATTTTATGAAGATTGCAGCCTGAAAATGATGTGCAGCCTGCCACTCTTGCGTACAATGAACGGATGAACTTTATTTTCGCTACGGCTTGCCGCCTTGCATTGACGGCTTGTTAATTTCCTATCCCATGAACCCGCATATCCTCATCATCGAAGACGAACGCGAAATCGCCGAACTGGTCGAACTCTCCCTCGCCCGCGCCCATCTCACCGCACGCATCGCCCCCACCGCAGAGCAGGCACGGCAACTGCTCGCGCGCGAACACTTCGACCTGCTCCTGCTCGACGTCGGCCTGCCAGACACCGACGGCTTCGAACTGCTCAAAACCCTGCGCCCGCAACACCCCCAGCCCGTCATCATGCTCACCGCCCAAGACGAAGAAACCGACCGCATCCTCGGCCTCGAACTCGGCGCAGACGACTACATCGGCAAACCCTTCAGTCCGCGCGAACTCGTCGCCCGCGTAAAAGCCGTGCTGCGGCGCACACAAACACAGCCCGCCGCCGAAGTCGAATCCGTACCAGTATGGCACGACGACGCGCCCGCCTGCTGCATCCGCCACCAAGGTCGCGAACTGCCGCTCACGCAGGGCGAATACCGCCTGCTGCGCACCCTGCTTCACCGCCCCGGCCGCGTGTTCAGCCGCGAAGAACTGCTCACCGCCATGTTCGGCGGCAACCGCCCCTCCGACCCCCACACCATCAACACCCACATCCGCGCCCTGCGCCACAAACTGCGCGCAGCCGGCATCGCCGACGAACCCATCCGCACCCATCACGGACTGGGGTATAGTTTTAACGAAACCTGAAGCACGGTTTTCAGACGGCCTTTCAAGCTGTCGCAACCATCCACAGGAGAAGCACTATGCCTTCCGCCAAGCTCATCCAAAAACTCAAACCCGCCCTGCAAAACCCGCTTCCGCCCGAGCAAGACGGCATCCTGCTGTGCCTCGATTCCGACAACGTAACGGGCAACAACGCCAAATACATGAAAATGTACAACCGCTTTGCCCGTTGGTACGACTTCGGCGAACGCTGGATAGCACGCCTCAGATACGGCAACAGCATCAACGAAACGCGGCGCAGCCTGATGGGCGAACTGGAATGGCGGCAGGATTGCACCGCGCTCTATGTCTCCATCGGCACTGGTACCGATTTAAACCACCTGCCCGCCGACATCAACCTCTCCGCGCTGGATTTGACCGGCGCCGACCTGTCGCTCGGCATGTTGGCACGCTGCCGCGATGTGTGGCAGAAAAAAGCGGCAGGCTTGGACTTGGTACACTGCAACGCCGAAGATTTACCCTTTGCCGACAATATGTTCGACGTCGTATTCCATGTGGGCGGCATCAATTTTTTCAGCGACAAACAAAAAGCCGTCAACGAAATGCTGCGCGTTGCCAAGCCCGGCACCAAAATCATGATCGCAGACGAAACCACCGACTTTATCCAGCAACAATACAAAAAAAGTCTATTCACGCGTAACTACTTCCAAGACTCCGATTTCGACCTGACACAAATCGAAAACTGCATTCCCGAAACCGTACAGGAAAAGAAAACGCGGCTGCTGTGGAGCAACCGCTTTTACTGCATTACCTTCCGCAAACCTGCTTGAAACAGCCGCCGCGTTTGCTTTTTCAGACGACCTCGAAATCTGAAAAGGCTACCTGAAAGCCATGAATCTTTCACGCAGAAACCTACTCAAACTAGCCGCGGCAATATTGGCGGTTTCCGCCTGCGATAGGCCGGGCAACGGCAGCCGCCATTCTTTCAACAAGCCAGACAAGGAAACTTCCATGCAGTCCAAATTCATCAAACATCAAGGCGCGACGCTGCACTATCAAACAGGCGGCAAGGAAACTGCTCCCGTTATCGTGCTGCTGCACGGCGGTTTCGGTTCGATTGCCGACTTTGCCCCGCTGTTGCCGCGTTTGCAGCAACACTACCGCGTGATTGCGATAGATACGCGCGGACACGGACGCTCCACGCTCGGCATAGCCGCGCTGACCTATGCCCAAGCCGCCGAAGATGCGCGCCAAATCCTGCGGCATGAAGGCGTGGAAAAATACAGCCTATTCGGGTTTAGCGATGGCGGCACGACCGCCTACCGCTTGGGCACGGCAGACAAAAATATCGAGAAAATCATCACCGTGGGCGCGGAATGGCACAAAAAGCACTTGGACGGCGTGCGACCCATGTTTGAAACAATCAATCTCGACTTCGTAAAAGAAAACTTGCCCGAACAGCTCGCCGCCTATCAGGCAGCCAACCCCGAGCCTGATGCGGAAAAATGGGCAGCGGCATTGAAAACCATGTGGCTGGACGAGGGCGAAAGCGGTTATCCCAACGAAAACATCCGCCAAATCCAAACCCCCGTGTTGGCGATACGTGGCGAAGCCGATTTCCTGCTCGCCTTTGACGATTGGGCGGCATTGAAAACCGAATTGCCCGAAGTGCATTTGATGAATGTGCCGTTTGCCGCGCACGAAGCCATTAAAGAACAGCCTGAAATCGTTTGGGCGGCGGTGCAGGCATTTGGGCAAAAGTAGGGCAGGCACTCCCGCCTGCATGCTTGCACCCCATTGAGGCTACCTGAAAACTAGGCAGGCTCAAGGACGGGTATCCGTTGCCCGCCCACCGCTTGCTTTCAGGCCGTCTGAAAACTATATTTGGAAATTCAAACCGATGAAGATAAATCCTGAAAACGGCAGCGTCATCCTGCCGGACGGTAACATGATTAGCGCGCGCACCACGCTTGATGACTGGATTGCATGCTTCCCAAAATCCAGCCCGAATCATCTGCAAGCGGGAATAACATTTTTCGGTTTGTCATTTACCAAACAGTCCGAACAATACACCCTTACCGCCCAGTTCGAGCAGCAACGGCTGGAGCGCTTATCCATATTCTTCTGCCCGATAGGCGAGGACAACAGCTGGGCAGCATGGTCGGAGGAGCGCGAATTGCAACGCAGAAAACAATTTGATCGATGGCTGGATAAGCAGCTGGGCGATGCCCCTTGCGCCATTGAAACATCGGCAGCAGGCAAATGCCGCAGATTTGCCTGGGGCGATGTGGGCGCGTATTACCACAATAAAGACGGCAGTACGGGGATAGTCATCAGTTATCGCTAACCGCCTTTTCAGACGGCCTCCAAGCGCGAAAACCAGCCCGACTTAATCACACACGCTTTGTCAGGCTACCTGAAAGCAAAACCGCAACGAAATTGAAACACCGACCGGCTTAATATCAGGCCGCGCAACCCTATCCATTCAGCCAACCCATGTTCAAATATTTCAAACACCTCAGCATCCGTCTGTTCTTCGTTTTGCTCGGCATCCTGCTCCTGCTTACCGCCTGGTCGCTGGTCTATGCCAAGCAGCACGTCTTACCCCTGCTCACTGCCAGCCTGCTCGTGCTCGGCGCGCTTGCCTGGTGGCTTGCCCGCAGCATCAGCCGCATCCGCCGTTATGCCGAAGCGATGGCCGCCAATCGCCCCGCTCCGCAACCCCAATTCGGCGACAGCTACCTCTACCGCCTCGTCAATGCCGTGGCCTACCTGCGCGATGAGCTCGACCACCGCCAACACATTGAAAATTATGTCTTAGGCCTTACCCACGAACTCAAAACCCCGCTCACCGCCCAGCAGGCTGCCCTCGAACTGCTGCAAGACAGTCCACTCAGTCCCGACCAACAGCAGCTGCTCGACCGCATCCGCCGCAATACCCAAAAACAAAAGCAACTCATCGCCCGTCTGCTCGAACTGGCCCGTCTGGAAAACCGCGACAGCCTGCAAAGCACGCAAACCGTCGATTTGGCCAATCTAGCCGTCCAAGCCGCCCAAGAAAGCCGCGCCGCCCTGCAAACCAAACAACTGCACATCGCCCTCAACTGCCTACCCCACGCCGTTCAAGGCGACCCGTTGCTGTTGCGCCAAGCCATCGACAACCTGCTTTACAACGCCATCGACTTTGCCGAAACCGGCAGCGAAATCCGCCTCAGCCTCACCCGCAGCCGAAACCGCACCGAACTGGCGGTTTACAACCAAGGCAGCCCCGTTCCCGATTACGCGCTGGCCAAAATTCCCCAACGCTTCTACTCGCTCCCCCGCGCCGACGGCAGCCGCAGCAGCGGGCTGGGCTTGAGCTTCACCACCGAAATCATGCGCCTGCACCACGGCCGCCTGGTGCTCGCCAACCGTGAAAACGGCGTGGAGGCCTTGCTGTTGTTTGAAGGGGAGGGCGAAGAGGCCGTCTGAAAACCATTTTCAGGGTTTTCAGACGGCCTCTGTGTCGGGTAAATATTTAAGGGTGGCGGGTAAAAGAAAAAGCCGGAAGATTCCGGCTTTTGTCTGCTGATTCCGTTTTCGGTTTGGCCGTTCGGAATAATCAGCGTTTTTCCTTTTTCTGGCAAGGGCCGCAAATGCCGTACATATACAGGGCGTGATCCACGATGCGGTAGCCGTTTTCTTCGGCGATTTTATCTTGCAGTTTTTCGATTTCTTCGCTGTGGAATTCGGTTACGTCGCCGCATTTGACGCAGACGATGTGGTCGTGGTGGCCGCCGGTATTCAGTTCGTAAACGGCTTTGCCGGTTTCGAAATGGTGGCGCAGCAGGATGCCTGCCTGTTCGAATTGGG
The DNA here is from genome assembly GCF_051962715.1 of Neisseria sp. P0008.S010. Lineage (NCBI taxonomy): Bacteria > Pseudomonadati > Pseudomonadota > Betaproteobacteria > Neisseriales > Neisseriaceae > Neisseria > Neisseria sp. P0008.S010. The sequence goes on along the minus strand of NZ_JBQCVA010000026.1, from coordinate 3,625 downwards.
TTAAAACGCGGTAGATGGTGGCAACGCCGATTTCGATTTCGTGCTCCAGCAGGAGGCGGTAAACGTCTTCCGCGCTCATGTGCTGATCGGGATACCGCTCGAACAAATCGAGGATTTTCAAACGCGGGCCGGTTACTTTCAGGCCGTTGTGCCTGAGTTGAGCTACATTATGATCCATGGTCTTTCCATACCGTAGTTATCCAATTATCGCTATAATACGCATATTTTGTAGTTTTGCACACACAAAGATGATAAAGATTTCTAAATGGAGTCTTTGTTGTGGCATACTGTACAACATTATCCCCCACACTCGGAAAAGGTATCGTCCGTGAACAGACTTCCCATTCTGCTTTCCGCCGCCGTTATCGGGCTTTCCGCCTGTTCGGCCGAGCGCATTTCTAATTTTCCTTCCTACAAACTGAAAGTGATTCAGGGCAACCAGCTCGATGCACGCGCCGTTTCTTCGTTGCAGCAGGGCATGAGCCGCGATCAGGTCCAATTGCTGCTGGGTACGCCGCTGCTGCGCGATCCTTTCCACAGCGACCGCTGGGACTACACCTACGAAATCAGCCGCAACGGCGTGGTCAATCAAGCTGAAACGCGCAACCTGACCGTTTGGTTTGAAAACGACCGCCTGGTCAAGGCAGAGGGCAACGCGCTCGAATATGCCCGCCAACAGCAATCTGCGGCTACGGAATAAAACGAAATGGATAAATTGAAAATTGCCATTGCCGGTGCGAACGGTCGCATGGGCCGCGTATTGGTCGAGGCCGTAAACAACCATCCCGATGCGGTATTGAGCGGCGCGCTGGAACATGCCGGTTCGGAAGCCTTGGGTTTGGATGCAGGCTATGCGCTGGGTTTGAAAACCGGCGTATCGATTTCCGACGATGTGGACAAAGTTTTGGCCGCCAGCGACGTGTTAATCGACTTTACCCGCCCCGAGCCGACGCTCAAACACCTGCAAAAATGCGTGGAAGCAGGTAAAAACATCGTCATCGGCACGACGGGTTTTGACGATGCGGGCAAAGCCGCCATCAAAGCGGCGGCGGAAAAAATCGGCGTGGTGTTCGCCGCCAATTTCAGTGTCGGCGTAAACCTGACCTTCCACATCCTCGACACCGTCGCCCGCGTATTGAACGAAGGCTACGACATCGAAATCATCGAAGCCCACCACCGCCACAAAGTCGATGCCCCCAGCGGTACGGCTTTAAGGATGGGTGAAGTGATTGCCGATGCGCTTGGCCGTGATTTGAAAGAGTGCGCGGTATACGACCGCGAAGGCCACACCGGCGAACGCGACCCGCAAACCATAGGTTTTGCCACCGTTCGCGGCGGCGACATAGTCGGCGACCATACCGCATTGTTTGCCGCAGAGGGCGAGCGCGTAGAAATCACCCACAAAGCCAGCAGCCGCATGACTTTCGCTTCCGGCGCGGTGCGTGCGGCGGTATGGGCGGCGGGCAAGGCCGGCTTGTTCGATATGCAGGACGTGCTGGGTTTGAAAAATCGCTGATTGCCCGTGCCGAATGCCGTTTCATACAACGAGGCCGTCTGAAAAGCCGTTTGGCCGCTTTCAGACGGCCTTTCCACACCTCTCAGGATTCCGAACGTGTACCCACAAATAACCACCGACTGCGGCCTAGCCGAATGGCGCAACGAGAGTACGCAGAAGCCGCCGAAACAAGCCGTCAGCCTGCATGATGCCGGAGCCGCCGCCATCCTCGATCAAGCGCGGCAGGATACGGCCGTCATTTGGCGCGGCGATTTTCACAATGCCAAGCAAGTCTTGGCCGCACTGAAAAAACGCCTGCGGGCCAAAAGGCCGTCTGAAAAAAACGACCTGACTCCTGCGGAACGCTTCCACCGACACCGGATGCGGCAGGCGCAGCAGAGCCGCACGGTCAATATGCTGGCGGTGGAAATCGCTGCCGGTTTCCGGCTCGAACTGCCGCGCGCGCCCGATGTCCGTGCCGCGCTGGCCGATGTGTACGGGGAAGAAAACGACACGCCTTTCCTGTTGCCGCTCAACCAATTGCTCGGATTCGTCGGCGCGCACGAGTGGCATAAAAAAGGCGTGGACATTCCCGTACTGGGCGGGCGGATACATGTGCCTTTCGGCGTCTTTTCCCCTTTGCGCGGCGAGTATCTCGACCTGCTGATGCGGGCGGAACTGCCGCCGTCTTTTCAGACGGCCTTCGATATAGGCACGGGTTCGGGCGTGCTGGCCGCATTGTTGGCCAAACGCGGCCTGCGGCAGATTACCGCTACCGACAACAACCCGCGCGCCCTGAGTTGTGCCGGAGACAACATCCGCCGCCTCGGCTTGCAGCGGCAAATCGGCATCGAGGCCGCCGACCTGTTTCCGGAAGGATGTGCCGACCTGATCGTCTGCAATCCGCCCTGGCTGCCTGCGAAACCCACGTCGGCCGTGGAAACCGCGCTGTATGATCCCGACCATGCCATGCTGCGCGGTTTCCTGAACGGCGCACGCAGTCATTTGAACGGCGGCGGCGAAGTTTGGCTGATTATGTCGGATTTGGCCGAACATTTGGGATTGCGCGCCGCGGATTTCCTGCCGCGCTGTTTTCAGACGGCTGGACTGAGCCTGATTGAAACGCTGCACATCCGCCCGCAGCACGGTAAAGCCGTTTCTGCCTACGACCCGCTGGCATTTGCCCGAAATCGGGAAACAACGTTTTTATACCGTTTGAAGGCAGGGTAGGGTGGAAGAGGCCGTCTGAAATGGTTTGCGCGCCGTAAAAATTAGGGACTATCTTGTTATAACTAGAGAAATTCAATTCAAGCTGGAATAATCTCTATTTAAGAAGAAGCCGCCTAAGTCAGTACAAGCAAAATAAGCTTATCAAACTATTCGTTGCAGGCGTCACTGCCGGAAAGGCAGCCCAATTGGTCATCGTCAACAAGAATACCGCTGCTTATATTTCGCAGCAGCCCGCATTTGGAAATATTTGACAGTGGAGTAGAGGCAGACGAAAGCTACTTTGGCAGGCAGCATAAAGACAGACGGGGCATGGTGCGTCAGAAAATGCCGCCGTATTCAGATTTTTAAAGTGCAACAGTAAGGTTTATGCCGTTGCTGTACCCAATACGCAAACAACTGCCTTAGTCCTACCGCCTATTATTCTTGAGTAGGCAAATCATGACGTAATCATTTATAAAGATTGTTATACAAGCTATGATGTACCGGATGTCAATTAGCTTAGCCTCTTGCGCATCAACCACAAGCACACGCTTTGCCGAAAAGCAAAACCATATCAATGGAATGAGAACTTTTGGAACCAAGCGAAGCGTGTACTACGCAAATAAAACGGCATTGACCGCAAATCTTTCCCGCTGTTCTTGAAAGAATGCAAATTTCAGTTTAACTTTGGCACATCGTCCTAACAGCTTAAAATCCTGCGGAAATGGTATGAAATTTAGAGCTAGAGACCTTTGCAAAAAAGCCCTTCCCCCGACAGCCGAAAACCTGTGTTTGGGTTTCGGCTGTCGGGGGAAGGGCTTTTTTGCAAAGGTCTCAGCTAATCTAGTAGACCTCTTGCGAAAATATTCATCCCATCGCATTAATCAGTCCTGCAATCAGATTTACCCTTAACCCGAACCG